>NZ_JBHWUU010000031.1:0-87932 GCF_042737375.1 Streptomyces sp. NPDC060000 | reverse complement strand
GGGCGCCCCGATATCGCCGGGCGCCCCCCATCGCACTATGAGTGCCGACCGCCTCCCATGCGAGGTCGGCCACCGTCCCGTACGAGGCCGGCCGCCGTCCCGTACGAGCCCGGCCGCCGTCCCGTACGAGGCCGGCCGCCGTCCCACGCGAGCCCGGCCGCCGCACCTTCAGCGCCGGTCCGTACTTTCCAGCCCGTCCGGCGCTTGAGGACAAGGCCCGTTCAGGGCCGAAGCGGGGTCTGGGGGCGCAGCCCCCAGGGATGGTCACCGCAACGCAGGGAACCCGTCCCGACGGAACTACCCGTCCCGACGGTGCCGCCCACCAGCCTCCGACGACGCCGCCTCCGCGGCAGCGGCCTTCTCCTCCGCCTCCATCTCCGCGAACACGTCGATCGGCGCGGGCGCCTTCGCGAGGAAGACCCACGTCAGCCAGACGGCGAGCAGGAACGGCGGGATCTTCAGCGCGATCAGGACCCAGCCCAGCTGCGCGGTGTTGGCCCACCAGTACAGCGGGAAGAGGATCGCGCACTTGGCGAGCAGGATCAGCCCCCACGCCCAGCTGGCCTTGGCGTACGCCTTCTTGCGGCCGGGGTTGCGGGTCCGCCAGGAGAGGTTCTCCTTGAAGACCGGGCCCAGGATCAGGCCGATCAGCGGCACCCCGCACAACGTCGTGATGATGTAGGCGAGTGCCAGGCCCAGCGTGTAGAGCATGCCCGGCAGATAGAAGTCCTTGGCGTTGCCGGTCATCATCGCGAAGACGACGCCGAACGCGACCCCGAAGACCCCGCTGAACGCGTGCTTGACCGTGTCCTTCATCGCCAGGCGGACCACGACCAGGATCAGCGACACCGCGATCGCGGCGATCGCGGACATGTGCAGATCCTTGTTGATCGTGAAGATCGTGACGAAGAGCAGGCCGGGCACGACCGTCTCGACCATGCCCCGTACCCCGCCGAACGCCTCGAACAGCGCGGCCTCGGTCACCGCCCGGGCGTCGGCCGCGGTCGTGTCGTCCGCGGTCGTGTCTTCGGTCGGCTTGTCGAGCGAGGTCACCGGCTACTCCCTACCCAGGGGTCTCAGTTCGTACTTGGGGTTGAACAGCACCCGGCGGCCCCGGCTCATGGAGACCCGCCCCGATGCGATGAGCCTGCGCCCCGGCTCTATCCCCACTATGGAGCGCCTGCCCAGCCACACCACGTCCAACGCGGCACTGCCGTCGAACAGCTCGGCCTCCAGCGCAGGAACTCCGGCACGCGGCCGCAGGGTGACCGTGCGCAAGGTACCAGTAACCGTGACGATCTGGCGGTCCTGGCAGTCTCCGATCCGCGTGCACCCGGCCGTCTCGGCGTCCTCTCGCAGCTCCTCGGACTCCAGGTCCTCCTGCGACGAGGAGAGCCGGTCCAGCATGCGCCGGAAGCGGCCCACCGGCTTTTCGGAACGAGGAACAGCACTCATGTCTGAAGCGTACCGGGGCTCACCCCCCGAGCCGTAGCCACCGCCCCACCCGTCGCACTCGTAGCACCCGTCGCACCCGTCGCACTACCGCTCGAACCGGTAACCCATCCCCGGTTCCGTGACGAAGTGTCTCGGGTGCGAGGGATCAGCCTCGAGCTTCCGTCTCAGCTGCGCCATGTACACCCGCAGGTAGTTGGTCTCCGTGCCGTACGACGGCCCCCAGACCTCCTGGAGCAACCGCTTCTGGCTGACCAGACGGCCGGTGTTGCGCACCAGCACCTCCAGCAGATGCCACTCCGTGGGGGTCAGCCGTACGTCCTTCCCGGCCCGGTTGACCTTCTTCGCGGCCAGATCGACAGTGAACCCGTCGGTCTCCACCAGGACCTCGTCCTCGCCGCCCCCGGCCGGTTCTGCCCGGCGGACGGCGGCTCGCAGCCGGGCCAGCAGCTCGTCCATGCCGAACGGCTTGGTGACGTAGTCGTCGGCGCCCGCGTCGAGCGCCTCGACCTTCTCGTCCGAGGAGTGCCGGGCGGACAGCACCAGGATCGGCACCCTCGTCCAGCCGCGCAGCCCCTTGATCACCTCGACGCCGTCCATGTCCGGCAGCCCCAGGTCGAGGACGATCACGTCCGGGTGGCGGGCGGCGGCGAGCCGGAGGGCGGTGGCGCCGTCGTGGGCGGCGTCGACCTCGTACTTGCGGGCCTTGAGGTTGATCACGAGGGCGCGGACGATCTGCGGCTCGTCGTCGATCACGAGCACCCTCGTGGGGGCCTGGGGTGTCCCCCCAGCCGGGCTCAGCATGGGGTGTACCTTTCGGGTCGAGCGGGTTGTACGGGTTGAGCGGGCCGTACGGGGTGCGGCTCGGGGCCCGGTCCCGCCGCGCGGACGGTGAGGACCATGGTGAGGCCGCCGCCCGGGGTGTCCTCGGCGTTGAGGGTGCCGCCCATGGCCTCGGCGAAGCCACGCGCGACCGCGAGACCCAGTCCGACCCCGGCCCCGCGCGGTGCGTCGCCGTAGCGCTGGAACGGCGCGAATATCCGCTCCTTGGCCTCGTCGGGAACGCCCGGCCCGCGGTCCACGACGCGGACCTCGACCCGGTCGGACATGGCGCTGGCCGAGACCAGCACGGGCTCGCCGCCCGGGTTGTACTTGACCGCGTTCTCCACGAGGTTGGCGACCGACCGCTCCAGCAGCCCGGCGTCCACCGCGACCATGGGCAGCGTCTCCGGGATGTCCAGCTCCACGCTCTCCGCCGGGTCCGGCACCCCGCCGAGCGCCATCGGCACCACCTCGTCCAGGTCGATCTCCCGGATGATCGGCGTGACCGTACCGGTCTGGAGGCGGGACATGTCCAGCAGATTGCCCACCAGATGATCGAGGCGGTCCGCGCCGTCCTCGATGCCCTCCAGCAGCTCCGCCCGGTCCTCCTCCGACCAGGCCACGTCGTCGGACCTGAGACTGGACACCGCCGCCTTGATCCCGGCCAGCGGTGTCCGCAGGTCGTGGCTGACGGCGGCCAGCAGGGCCGTGCGGATGCGATTGCCCTCCGCCAGCGCGCGGGCCTGGTCGGCCTCCTCCTGGAGGCGCCGCCGGTCCAGTACGACGACCGCCTGCGCGGCGAACGCGGCGAGCACCCGCCGGTCCTCCGCGGGCAGCACCCGGCCGGTGAGCGCCAGCGCCATGCGGTCGCCGACCGGCACGTCCACGTCCGCGTCCTCGGGCCGCTCCACCGGTCGTCCGAACCCGACATGTCCCGCGCGGGTCCACGGCGCTCTGCCCTCCGCCCGCTCCAGCAGTGCCGCCGACTCCATACCGAAGGTCTCGCGCACCCGCTCCAGCAGTGCCTCCAGGCTGGTCTCGCCGCGCAGTACGTTGCCCGCCAGGTAGGACAAAATCTCCGACTCGGCCCGCAGCCTGGCCGCCTGGTGCGTACGCCTGGCCGCCAGGTCCACCACCGACGCCACGGACACCCCGACCCCGACGAAGATCACGATGGCGACGATGTTCTTCGGGTCGGCGACCGTCCATCTGTGCAGGGGCGGGGTGTAGAAGTAGTTCAGCAGGAGCGAGCCCACCGCCGCCGAGGCCAGGGCCGGCAGCAGCCCGCCGAGCAGCGCCGCCGCCACCGTCACGGCCAGGAACAGCAGCATGTCGTTGGCGAGGCCGAGGTGGACGGTGTTCAGAAGCACCGCCAGCAGCGCCGGGCCCACCACGCCGACCAGCCAGCCCCAGATGATCCGGGCCCGCCCCAGCCGGGCGCCCCTGGCCACCGGCAGCCCGCGCCCCTTGGCGACCTCGTCGTGCGTGACGATGTGCACGTCGAGGTCGGACCCCGACTCCCGGGCGACCGTCGCGCCGACCCCGGGACCGAAGACGTACTGCCAGGCCTTGCGGCGCGAGGAGCCGAGCACGATCTGCGTGGCGTTGACCCCACGGGCGAAGTCGAGCAGGGCGGCCGGGATGTCGTCGCCGACCACATGATGGAAGGTGCCGCCCAGGTCCTCCACGAGGGTGCGCTGAACGGCCAGTTCCTTGGGTGAGGCGGAGGTCAGCCCGTCGCTGCGCGCGATGTACACGGCCAGCACCTCGCCGCCGGCGCCCTTCTCCGCCAGTCGCGTCGCGCGCCGGATCAGGGTGCGTCCCTCGGGTCCGCCGGTCAGCCCGACCACGATCCGCTCGCGCGAGCCCCAGATCGCCGACACCTGGTGCTCACTGCGGTACTGCTTGAGGTACTCGTCGACCCGGTCGGCCACCCACAGCAGGGCGAGCTCCCGCAGGGCGGTGAGGTTCCCGGGCCGGAAGTAGTTGGACAGGGCCGCGTCGACCTTGTCCGGCTTGTAGATGTTGCCGTGTGCCATCCGCCGCCGCAGCGCCTGCGGTGACATGTCCACCAGCTCGATCTGGTCGGCGCGCCGGACGAAGTCGTCGGGCACCGTCTCCTGCTGCCGCACCCCCGTGATCGACTCCACGACGTCGCCGAGGGACTCGAGGTGCTGGATGTTCACGGTCGAGACCACGTCGACGCCGGCGGCGAGCAGCGCCTCCACGTCCTGCCAGCGCTTGGCGTTGCGCGAGCCGGGGACGTTGGTGTGGGCGAGTTCGTCCACCAGGGCGACATGCGGGGCGCGGGCGAGGACCGCGTCCACGTCCATCTCCGTGAAGGCGCCGCCCCGGTACTCCAGCTCCCGGCGCGGGACCTGCTCGAGGCCGTGCAGCATCACCTCGGTGCGCTGCCGTCCGTGGTGCTCCACGAACGCCACCACGCAGTCCGTACCGCGCTCCACCCGGCGGTGCGCCTCGGACAGCATCGCGTACGTCTTGCCCACGCCCGGTGCCGCACCGAGGTAGATCCGAAGCTTTCCGCGTGCCATGGCCTCATTGTCTTCCAGGTACTACTGCGTATGACTACCGCGTACGCAGCGTCGACCTTACGGCCAACAGTTCCGACATAGGGGACGAGCCGAGAGGTGAGGGGCGTCTTTGACGCAACCCTGACGCGGCGAGACGAACACCGGCGCCCCTCACCCCTTCATCGGACGAGCCCCCCGCATCGGTTCACGCACATCGGGTCACGGACCTGGAGTCACGGGCACCGGGTCACGCGGGATTGTCCCCGTGGGTGAGCGTCTCCCAGGCGACGAAGAGGTTGTTGCTGCCGGCCGGGCGGTTCTGCAGGGTCAACGTCCGGGTGTTGGTCATCGCGATGCCCAGACGGTTGTGCAGCGCGTTGTAACCGACCTCGGTGACCGGGCCGAGCCCCAGGTTCAGGGAGCCTCCGCACAGCTCGCCCGGGACGGCCGCGCCGAGCTGGTACTTGGCCTGGAGGCCGAGGGCCTGCCGCAGCCGCTCCCCGACGTCGGTGCCGTACAGGTCCTGCCCCTGGATCCGGCTGGTCTCGGCGACGTGTGAGATCGCGGAGATGCCGTACCCGGTGTGGGCGAGGTCGCGGCAGGTCTCCTGGGTCAGGCCGGTGACGAAGGTGTCCTGCCCCTGCCAGTAGGCGACGATCTTGTCCCGGGTGTTCAGGTTCTGACTCGGCACTGTCTTCGGCAGCTCGCCGTCGGAGGCCAGATAGACGTAGGCGGCCGTGCGGGCGCGGAATCTCGCCATGGCCTTGTCGTACGAGGTTCTGTCCTCGAGGAAGACGGAGATGCCGATCGCGGCCTCCGTCATCGACAGCTCCCAGTTCCCGTTGGAGTTGGAGCCGTTGATGACCTCGGGCAGATAGACGTCCCGCAGCATCGTCGCGAAGCGGCCCGAGCCGGACCAGGTGCCGGTGTACGTGTACTTGATGATCTCGGCGGCCCTCGGCCAGGACGAGCCGGCCCAACCGGCCTGGAGGGGCGCGTTGCTGTTGGTGTGGTCCTCGAGGACGGCCGACCAGGCGTCCATCAGCTCGATGGCCTTCTTCGCGTACCGCTCGTCCCGCGTGACGTACCAGGCGAGGGCGTCGGTGTACGCGGCGATCGCGTCCTCCCGCTCGTCCGTGCAGCCGTTGTTCGGGTTGGAGTAGGACCCGCACTCGACCACGGCACGGGGCCTGGGGGTGCGGCTCAGGCCGGCGTACTTGCTCGCCAGAAGCTGCTCGAAGGCGCCATTCCAGGGCTGAGCGCCCGAGTCGACCTTGTCCCGGACGAAGTCCAATTGCGCCCCGGAGACGGTCACCCCCGGGTGGACGAAGGTGGCGGGGGCGGCCTGCGCACAGGGGACGTTCGAGGGCAGGAGGGCGCCCAGGACCAGGGCGGTGACGGTCACAAGGAATGCGGTTCGACGCACAGCGGCTCCGTTCTGTTCTTGTATGTGAACACAGAGCGCCCTTATGAACTCAGGCGTTGAGCGGAGACCGTAGGTCCAGACCAATGAGCCGTCAAGAGTTCACACACGAGAAAGCCGCAGGAATGGACACGCCAAAACAACACGTCACAGGGCATGGCCCGACGCGTGGCACAAAATACGGCAAAGGGCACGGCGAAGGGCCGCACCCCCAAGAGGGATGCGGCCCTGTCAGCCGTACGGTCCGCCGTCGCGGACTAGCGGACCTCGGTGATCTCCGGTCCGCGCTGCAACTGGCCCATGCCGCCGGAGAAGCGGGAGCTCTCGTCCTGCTGCTGGACGCCCTCGGGAACCATCTGCGCGTCGTTCGGCAGCTTGAGGACGATCGGGTCGCGGGGCGCCATCGGGCCCTCGCCGCGGACCACGACCGTGTCCCGGAAGATCTGCTCCAGCAGGCCGGCCGCCTGCGGCTGCACCGCGCCCTGTCCCGAGATCACGCCGCGCAGGAACCAGCGGGGGCCGTCCACGCCGACGAACCGCACGACATGGAAACCGCCCGTGCCGTCCGGCAGCTGCACCGGCACCTGGGCCCGCAGCTCCCAGCCCAGCGGCCCCTCGACCTCGTCGACGATGCCGCCCTGCTGAGTGATGCCGGAGCCGATCTCCTCGCGCACCTCGCCCCAGATGCCCTCGCGCTTGGGAGCGGCGAAGGCCTGGAGCTGGATGGCGCTGTCGCGCAGCACGACGGTCGCCGCGACGATCGCGTCACCGGCGACCTCGACCCGCAGTTCCATGCCGTCGACCCCGGGCACGAAGATCCCGCCGAGGTCCACACGGCCCTCGGCCGGGTCGCGCACCTCCGAGTCGTCCCAGGGCCCGTCGGGCCGCGGCTCGGGCTCGAGCCGCACACGCTCGCGCCCGCTCTCTACATCGTCCGCCTCAGCGTCGACACTGTCGACGACCTGCTCGGCCTCGCCGGCCGCGTCCTCGGCGGCACCCTTCTTCTTGCGACGTCCGAACACGTCACTGTCCTTCCCGGTCGGATACGACCGAAGCGTATCGATTCCCGCCCGTCGCGCCGCCCTCGGCGGCCGAGGCGCTTGTACCGCTTGCACCGCCCACGGCGACATGCCCGCCGGTGGACCCGAAGCCCCCCGCGGCCCGCGCCGATTCGGGAAGCTCCGCGACCTCCTGGAAGCGGACCCTCTCGACCTGCTGTACGACCAGTTGGGCAATCCGGTCGAAGCGCTCGAACCGCACGGACTCGCGCGGGTCGAGATTCACCACGATCACCTTGATCTCCCCACGGTACCCGGCATCAACCGTCCCCGGGGCATTCACGAGGGCGACGCCGCACCGGGCGGCCAGCCCCGAACGCGGGTGCACGAAGGCCGCGTACCCCTCGGGCAGCGCGATGGACACCCCGGTGGGCAGCACGGCCCGCTCCCCCGGCGCCAGCTCGTGACTGCGCGTGGTGCGCAGATCGGCTCCGGCGTCACCCGGGTGCTCGTACGTCGGAAGCGGTACGTCGGGGTCGACGCGCCGGATCAGCACGTTCAGGGGGTCGCGGGTCACGGGTTCACCTCGAAGGCGCGGGTGCGCCGGCTCTGGTCCGGGTCGCTCATCGCGGCCCGGATCTCCGCCTCACGGCCATGGTTCACGAAGTGCTCGACCGCGACCTCGACGAAGAGCGCGTCGGCACGGACCGCGAGGGGCCCGTCGGGGCCGCCGATCCGTCCGGTGGCACTCGAGTAGATCTTGCGCCGGGCCACCGCCGTCACCTCGGCCTCCAGGTACAGCGTGGTACCGACGGGCACGGGCCGTACGAAGTCGGTCTCCAGCCGCCCGGTCACGGCGATCGTCCGCAGCAGCCAGTTCAGCGAGCCGAGTGTCTCGTCCAGGGCGGTGGCCAGGATCCCGCCGTGCGCGAGGCCCGGCGCGCCCTGGTGGGCCGGCTGCACGGTGAACTCGGCGGTGACGGTGACCCCCTCGCCGGCCCGTGCCTCCAGGTGCAGCCCGTGGGTCTGTTCGCCGCCGCATCCGAAACAGTGTTCGTAGTGGGCACCGAGAAGCTCACCGGGCACGGGAGCGTCGGGGTGCCGGACGGGTTTCACGGCATCGGCCGGAGGCTCAAGAGCTGCGGAAGTACCACTCACAGCCGCAGACCTTACCCGCGCGTCCGTCGTATCAGGACACCGTGCCAAGCTTGGCTCCATGCAGCTCTCCGCCACCCCGTACGAAGAACGCCTCACCGCCCCCCGCTCGTGGTGGTTCGTCTCGTTCCTCGTGGGTGTCTCGATGGCCCTGATCCTGCTGCCCTTCGGCACCCTGCCGTTGCTCGGCGGTCTGGTCGGCGGCACCGCGGCCGCGGCGGTCGTGGCCAGTTCCTACGGTTCGCTCCGCATCCGCGTGGTGGGCGACTCCCTGATCGCGGGCGAGGCGAAGATCCCGGTCGCGGCCCTGGGCGAGGCGGAGATCCTGGACGCGGACGAGGCGCGCGCCTGGCGCACGTACAAGGCGGACACCCGGGCCTTCCTGCTGCTGCGCTCGTACATCCCCACGGCCCTGCGGGTGGAGGTCACCGACCCGGACGACCCCACGCCGTACCTGTATCTGTCGACGCGGGAGCCGGAGCGCCTGGCGCAGGCGCTGAAGGCGGCGCGGGAGGCGGCGGCGTAACCCGAGCCCTCAGCGCCCGAGCCGTCCGGGGTTCTCAAGGCCGTCGGGGTCTTCGGGGTCCGCGGGGTTGCCGGGGTCCGAGGGGGTCAGGGGGTTCAAGGGGGTCAGGGGGTTCCGGGAGATCTCCCCCATGGCCAGCGGATCCGCCGGCTTCTCCAGCGGCGGCAGCTCCGGAAGCGCGTCCCACGGCACCTGCATCTTCCGCAGGTCGGTCCGGACCTTCCCGGCCAGCCTCCTGGTGTCCCGCCGGTTCATGACCGCCCCGACGGCGGCGCCGACCATGAAGGGCATCAGGTTCGGCAGGTCACGGACCATGCGCTTCATGATCTGCTGGCGCAGCTCGCGCTTCAGCTGGCCGCCGAGCGCCGAATTGATCGAGGACGGCTTCAGGACGTCGATCCCGCGTTCGCCCGACCACGAGCGCAGATAGGCGGTACTGCGGTCCTTGAGGTTGCCCGCCGGCCGCAGACCGTAGACCTCGTGGAGTTCGGCGATCAGCTTCAGCTCGATCGCCGCTACCCCGGTGATCTCCGCGGCCAGTTCGGTCGGCATCGCCGGCGGCACCGGAAGCATGGCCGCCGCGCCGATGCCCGCTCCGACGGTGGACGTGGCGTTGGCCGCGCCCGAGACGAGCTTGTCCGCGAGCTGTTCCGGACCGAGGCCGGGGAACTGCCTGCGCAGCGCATGAAGGTCCCGTACGGGGATCCGCGGGGCGATCTCGATGATCCGGTCGGCGAGGTACCCGAACCCCGCCCTGGCGCGGCTCCCGCCCATACGGACGCCTTCCCGGGCCAGGTCTGTCGCCTTGTCCCGGATGACCGCCGCCCTCCCCCACTCGCGCCTGCGCTCGAGCGGGGGGACCCCCATCCTGTCGACGGGGGCGGCGTCCCGCGGGGGCACCGGTTGGTCACTCCGGTCGGTCGCGGGTTCGAGCGAGGCCGATCCGTCAGGGACAGCTCCCTTTCCGGATGAGCCTCGCTCGTCGTCGCGCACGCCGTGAGGGCCGCTGGACGGCCCTTTGTCCGTTCCCCGGAAGGGGAAGCGGCGCTTCCGAGGAGGGGTCGAGCCAGTCACGGCCGACCCCGCCTCAGTCGCAGTCGCGGCAGATCGGCTGGCCGTTCTTCTCGCGGGCCAGCTGGCTGCGGTGGTGCACCAGGAAGCAGCTCATGCAAGTGAACTCGTCCTGCTGCTTGGGCAGCACCCGGACGGCCAGTTCCTCGTTCGAAAGGTCCGCGCCGGGCAGCTCAAGGCCTTCGGCGGCCTCGAATTCGTCGACATCGACTGCGGAGGCGGACTTGTCGTTCCGCCTGGCCTTCAGCTCTTCAAGACTGTCTGAGTCGACGTCGTCATCGGTCTTGCGTGGGGTGTCGTAATCGGTAGCCATTTCGCCTCTCCCCCTCTGGGTGTCTGCGGTGTCTCCAGCGCACGTAACGCGTGAGAGGCCGGACTTGTGCCCGCCTCGAGGCGGAGATTTTGCCTCACATCAAGGTCTGTTACTCAATCGACACCCAACCGGACTCCTCACGAGTGATCGGCTTGGATGGCGATGCGGACCGTACACGGTCCGAATGCCGCACTTCAAAGGCGTCTCACCGTGTACTTCCCGTGATGATGACCCCTGAAAACCCGGATTTTCCGGGCTTTACGACGGCATTCATGATCACGGAGAGTAGATGGCCGGAAATTCGCCGTTGTGATCGATCACACAGGGGAAACCCAGGTCGGGACCCAGAAAATTCCGCGCAAAGCGAACATCCCCGCGTGTGTCGGCGACATGATCTCAGACGGGGAAGGTGACCCGCATCACGAGCCCACCTCCCTCGCGCGGCTGCGCCGCGATATGGCCACCATGCGCCCGTGCCACGGACCGCACGATGGACAGGCCCAGCCCGACCCCCTTGTCGCTGCCCGTGCGCTCCGTGCGCAACCTACGGAAGGGCTCGAACAGATTATCGATCTCGTACGCGGGCACGACCGGCCCGGTGTTCGACACCACGAGGACCGCCTGCCCGTGCTGGACCTCGGTGGTCACCTCGACCCAACCGCCCTCGGACACGTTGTACCGTACGGCGTTCTGCACGAGGTTCAGGGCGATCCGCTCCAGCAGGACGCCGTTGCCCTGGACGACCGCGGGTTTCTGCTCGCCCCGGATCACGACGCCCTTGGCCGCCGCCTCTCCGTGCACCTGGTCGACGGCCTGCTCCGCGACCTCCGCCAGGTCGACCGGCTTGCGCTCGACGATCTGGTTGTCGCTGCGGGCGAGCAGCAGCAGTCCCTCGACGAGTTGCTCGCTGCGTTCGTTGGTGGCCAGCAGCGTCTTGCCGAGCTGTTGGAGCTCCACGGGCGCGCCAGGGTCGGAGAGGTGCACTTCGAGCAGGGTGCGGTTGATCGCCAGCGGTGTTCTCAGCTCGTGCGAGGCGTTGCCCACGAAGCGCTGCTGGGCCGTGAAGGCCCGCTGAAGGCGCTCCAGCATGTCGTCGAAGGTGTCGGCCAGTTCCTTCAGCTCGTCGTCCGGCCCGTCCAGCTCGATACGGCGGGACAGGTCCGAGCCCGCCACCGCGCGCGCGGTCCGGGTGATCCGGCCGAGCGGGGACAGCACCCGGCCGGCCATGGCGTAGCCGAAGGCGAAGGCGATCACGGCGAGGCCCAGGAGGGCCAGCAGGGAGCGGCTGAGGAGGTTGTCCAGCGCCACCTGGCGCTGGTGGTCGATGCAGGCGCTGATCGCTGAGTTGAACTGGTTGAGCAGCAGGCCGGTGGCGTTGTTGACCGCGGGACAGTCGGCACTGGCGACCTTGATCTCGTCGCTCGCGCTCACGATCTTGAACGGCGGCTGGTTGCCCGTGCTGATGGCCTGCGCCGCCAGCAGGTAGATGATCGACAGCAGCAGGATGCCCGCGATCAGGAACATCCCCCCGTACAGCAGCGTGAGCCGTATGCGGATGGTCGGGCGCAGCCATGGGAAGGGGGCCTGCGGGCTCCTGGGGTCCCAGGTGGGCTTCGGAGGCGCCTGGGCGGGCGCGGGTGTGGATGCCACGGCGATCAGATCCGGTAGCCGGAACCGGGGACGGTGACGATCACCGGAGGTTCGCCCAGCTTGCGGCGGAGCGTCATGACGGTCACGCGTACGACGTTGGTGAACGGGTCGGTGTTCTCGTCCCAGGCCTTCTCGAGGAGCTGCTCCGCCGAGACCACCGCCCCCTCGCTGCGCATCAGCACCTCCAGGACGGCGAACTCCTTCGGTGCGAGCTGGACCTCCTTGCCGTCGCGGAAGACCTCACGACGATTGGGGTCGAGCTTGATGCCGGCCCGCTCCAGGACCGGCGGCAGCGGCAGGCTGGTGCGCCGGCCGAGGGCACGCACGCGTGCGATCAGCTCGCTGAAGGCGAAGGGCTTGGGAAGGTAGTCGTCGGCGCCGATCTCCAGGCCCTCGACACGGTCGCTGACGTCACCCGAAGCCGTGAGCATCAACACGCGCGTGGGCATGCCGAGTTCGACGATCCTGCGGCAGACGTCGTCGCCGTGCACGAGAGGGAGGTCCCGGTCGAGGACGACCACGTCGTAGTCGTTGACACCGATGCGCTCCAGGGCGGCCGCACCGTCGTACACGACGTCGACGGCCATGGCCTCCCGGCGCAGTCCGGTGGCCACCGCATCGGCGAGCAGTTGCTCGTCCTCGACGACGAGTACGCGCACGTCGCTTGTCCTTCCTGTGTCCACCCGCGTAGCGCTCCGTGAGCGCACGCGGGTGGGGGTCCTGGTGAGTGAGTGCCTCCATCCTGCCCTTTTCGGCCATAAGTCGGCGGTAAGACGGGTGCGCGGAAGATGAAGGACCGGTGTGAGGCCCGGGAATGCGAAATTTTCTAGCGAGGTTGAGGTTTCCGTGGAATGAAGCGGGGGGAGGACGGCTTTACACCCCGCGATCACGCTCTGCATGTGCCGCAGCACCATGCGGTACTCCGCGGTCTGTTTGCCGCAGAGCGGGCGTGGGTGTCCGGCACCGTCGCCGCCCGGCCGGGCAGCGCTGGGCACCTGTGGCAGACGTGATCGCCCCTTCCCAACCGGCACACCCCCGTGCCACCGACCCACGACCCAGGACGAGGGGGCGCAGCATGGACGCATTCACCGCAGGTCTTCTGCACCGCATAAGGACGACCGAGTCCGACCTGACGCGGGCTCGCGACGAGGGCGACGACTTCCTCGTCGAGGT
This sequence comes from Streptomyces sp. NPDC060000, assembly GCF_042737375.1. NCBI lineage: Bacteria > Bacillati > Actinomycetota > Actinomycetes > Kitasatosporales > Streptomycetaceae > Streptomyces > Streptomyces sp. NPDC060000. Next base: position 74,818 of record NZ_JBHWUU010000031.1, on the reverse strand, counting down.
GGAACAGGCCGAGCTCGACGACCTGCGCCGCCTCGCCGCCGAGCACGGTGTGGAGGTCGGCGCGACGAGCGTCGTCTGAGCAGCTCGCAGGTACGCGGAGGGGCCCCGGCGAATCCAGCGCCGGGGCCCCTTCGCGTGGCCGCGCGGAAGCGGCTCAGTCGTGCCAGGCGCCGAACTCCTCCAGGAGTCGCTGTAGGGGCTCGAAGACGCCGGGGGTGGCAGCGACCGTAAGGTCGCGTGCCGGGCGCTCTCCGGGGCGCCCACCGGTCAGCGCGCCCGCTTCCCGGGCGATCAGGTCGCCCGCGGCGAGGTCCCAGGGGTGCAGCCCGCGTTCGTAGTAGCCGTCGAGGCGCCCCGCTGCCACGTCGCACAGGTCGACCGCGGCCGAGCCGCTGCGCCGGATGTCCCGCAGCAGCGGGATCAGCCGCTGCGCGACGTCGGCCTGGTGGGCGCGGACCTCGGTGACGTAGTTGAAGCCGGTGGAGACCAGCGCCTGGTCGAGGGGCGCCGCGGGACGGCAGGACAGCGCGCGCTCGCCCTCCCGTGGGCCGGTCACCCACGCTCCGCCGCCGCGCACCGCGTGGTACGTCTCACCGCGCATCGGGATCCCGACGACGCCGACGACGGTCTCGCCGTCCTGCTCGGCGGCGATGGAGACGGACCAGGTGGGCAGTCCGTAGAGGTAGTTGACCGTGCCGTCGAGAGGGTCGATCACCCAGCGGATGCCGCTGCTGCCCGCACTGGAGGCGCCCTCCTCGCCGAGGAAGCCGTCGTCGGGGCGGTGCTCGGAGATGAGGCCCGTGATCAGCTTCTCGGCCGCGATGTCCATCTCGGTGACGACGTCGATCGGGCTCGACTTGGTGGCGGCGACCGCGAGATCGGCCGGGCGGCCGTCCCGCAGCAGCTCGCCGGCCCGGCGGGCGGCCTTCTTGGCGAGCTCGAGCAGTTCCGTGTGCAGGGGGTCGATCACGCCGTTCCTCACGCGTAGGGGCTGTCGGCGCCCGCGGCGGCGGGCTTGGGGGCGCGGGCGGGGCAGCAGCCGACCGGGCAGAGGTTGTGGCTCGCGCCCAGCGCGCCCAGGGCGCACGGGGTGACCTCCAGGCCGCTCTCGGCCGCGGCGCGCTCCAGGACGAGTTCACGGATCGCCGCGGCGAAGCGCGGATCGGCGCCGACGGTGGCCGAGCGGCGCACCGGCAGTCCCAGTTCCTCCGCCTTCGCCCTGGCCTCGGTGTCGAGGTCGTAGAGGACCTCCATGTGGTCGGAGACGAAGCCGATGGGAGCCATCACGACGGCCGGGACGGCGGCCGCGTGCCGCTCCTCCAGGTGGTCGCAGATGTCGGGCTCCAGCCAGGGGATGTGCGGCGCGCCCGAGCGGGACTGGTAGACGAGCTGCCAGGGGTGGTCCACACCGGTGCGCTCGCGGACGGCGTCGGCGATGAGCCGCGCGGTGTCCAGGTGCTGCCGCACGTAGGCGCCGCCGTCGCCGTGCTCCTCGACCGGGCCGGAGGTGTCCGCGGACGCGTTCGGGATCGAGTGGGTCGAGAAGGCGAGGTGCGCGCCGTCCCGGACGTCCTCGGGGAGGTCGGCCAGCGACCGCAGTACGCCCTCGATCATGGGCTCGAGAAAGCCGGGGTGGTTGAAGTAGTGCCGCAGCTTGTCGACCTTCGGCAGCTCGAGGCCCTCGGCCTCCAGCGCGGCCAGCGAGTCGGCGAGGTTCTCGCGGTACTGGCGGCAGCCGGAGTACGAGGCGTAGGCGCTGGTGGCGAGGACGAGGATGCGGCGGCGGCCGTCGGCGACCATCTCGCGCAGGGTGTCCGTGAGGTACGGGGCCCAGTTGCGGTTTCCCCAGTAGACCGGCAGGTCCAGGCCGTGGTCCGCGAAGTCCTTGCGCAGGGCGTCCAGCAGGGCGCGGTTCTGGTCGTTGATGGGGCTGACCCCGCCGAACAGGAAGTAGTGCTGCCCGACTTCCTTGAGGCGTTCCTTGGGGATGCCGCGCCCGCGCGTCACGTTCTCCAGGAACGGAACCACATCGTCCGGGCCTTCCGGGCCGCCGAAGGAGAGCAGGAGCAGGGCGTCGTAGGGGGTGGCATCGAGCGCGTCTCGCATGAGTCGATCCTGCCACCCGCCGCTGACAGGCGGGAAACGGCGGGGTGCCGACGGGGTGCCGGACGGGGTCCCGGACGAGGAGCCACCTGCGTACCCGGATGTTAGGGTGGCCTAACTTCGTAAGCTGTATGAGCGGTATTCACGCCTTACCGGTTCCGCCGGGCTCACCGCACGCCTTACCGAGTCCCTGCCCAACCGCTTTCCCTCACGCCGCGCCGAGCCTGCACGCGCGCGTGCACAGGACCCACCGGAGACCCCGTGCCCAGCCCGTACCGCGCCCTGTTCGCCGCCCCCGGCTCCAAGCGCTTCTCCGCCGCGGGGTTCCTCGGCAGGATGCCGCTGTCGATGATGGGCATCGGCGTGGTCACCATGGTCTCCCAGCTCACGGGACGCTACGGGCTGGCGGGAGCGCTGTCGGCGACCATTGCGCTGGCCGCCGCCGCCTTCGGACCGCAGATCTCGCGTCTGGTGGATGTGCACGGTCAGCGCAGGGTGCTGCGCCCCGCGACGCTGGTCGCGCTCGCCGCCGCGGCCGGGCTGCTGCTGGCCGCGCACTTCGAGTGGCCGGACTGGGTCCTGTTCGTGTGCGCCGCCGGGGTCGGCACCGTGCCGAGCCTCGGCGCGATGGTCCGGGCCCGCTGGGCGGCCGTCTACCGGGGCACGCCGCGACTGCACACCGCCTACTCCTTCGAGTCCGTGGTGGACGAGGTGTGCTTCATCTTCGGACCGATCATCTCCATCGGCCTGTCCACGGTCTGGTTCCCCGAGGCGGGACCGCTCCTCGCGGCCTGCTTCCTCGCCGTCGGCGTCTTCTGGCTGACCGCTCAGCGGGCCACCGAGCCCGTGCCGCACCCGCGCGGGCAGGGCGGCGCCGGTTCGGCCCTGCGCTCACCCGGTCTCCAGGTCCTGGTGGCCACCTTCGTCGCGACCGGGACGATCTTCGGGGCGGTCGACGTGGTCACCGTCGCCTTCGCCGACGAGCAGGGCCACAAGGGCGCCGCCAGTGTCGTCCTGGCGCTGTACGCGGCGGGATCCTGCGCGGCCGGGCTCGTGTTCGGCCTGCTGCGCCTCAAGGGGACGCCGGAACGGCGCTGGCTGCTGGGCGTGTTCATGATGGGCGTGAGTATGATCCCCCTCCTACTGGTCGGGAACTTGCCGTTTCTGGCTGTGGCGCTGTTCTTTGCGGGCCTGGCCATCGCTCCCACGATGATCACCACGATGTCCCTCATCGAAGAGCACGTACCACGCGCACAACTGACCGAGGGCATGACCTGGATCAGCACCGGGCTCGCGGTCGGCGTCGCGCTCGGCTCCTCCATCGCCGGCTGGGTCATAGACGCGGCGGGCGCACGGGCCGGGTACGGGGTTCCGGCGGTGTCCGGAGCCGTCGCGGTCGCGGTCGGTTTCCTGGGGTACCGCCGGCTGAGCAGGCCGGCTCCGGGTCGGGGAGGCACCGTTGAGCAGCACGACGAGCGGGAAGAACGGCACGTGGCGTAACTGGGGCGGCAACGTCGTCGCACGCCCCGCGCGGGAGGTCACGCCCGCCTCCGTCGACGAACTGGCCGAGGCCGTGCGCCGGGCCGCCGAGGACGGGCTGAAGGTGAAGGCCGTCGGCACCGGTCACTCCTTCACGTCGATCGCGGCGACCGACGGCGTGTTGATCCGCCCTCAACTGTTGACCGGTATTCGCAACCTCGACCGCGACAACATGACCGTCACGGTCGAGGCCGGAACGCCGCTCAAGAGACTCAACCTGGCGCTGGCGCGCGAGGGTCTGTCGCTCACGAACATGGGCGACATCATGGAGCAGACGGTCTCCGGGGCCACCAGCACCGGCACGCACGGCACCGGCCGCGAGTCCGCCTCGATCGCCGCCCAGATCAAGGGCCTCGAACTCGTCACCGCGGACGGCTCGGTGCTCGTCTGCTCCGAGAAGGAGAACCCCGAGGTCTTCGCCGCCGCCCGGATCGGCCTGGGCGCCCTCGGCATCGTCACCGCGATCACCTTCGCCGTGGAACCGATCTTCCTGCTCACCGCGCGGGAGGAACCGATGCCCTTCGACAAGGTCCTCGCCGACTTCGACGAGCTGTGGGCCGAGAACGAGCACTTCGAGTTCTACTGGTTCCCGCACACCGGCAGCACCAACACCAAGCGCAACAACCGCAGCGCGGGCCCCCGCAAGCCGGTGAGCCGGATCTCGAGCTGGGTCGAGGACGAGTTCCTCTCCAACGGCGTCTTCCAGGTGGCACAGTGGGTCGGCCGGGCGGCGCCCGCCACGATCCCGACGATCGCCCAGGTCTCCAGCAAGGCCCTGTCCGCGCGCACCTACACGGACATCCCGTACAAGGTCTTCACGTCTCCGCGCCGGGTGCGCTTCGTGGAGATGGAGTACGCCGTTCCGCGTGCGGCGGTGACCGAGACGCTGCGTGAGCTGAAGTCGATGGTCGAACGTTCCGGTCTGCGGATCAGCTTCCCCGTGGAGGTACGCACCGCGCCGGCCGACGACATCACCCTGTCCACCGCCTCCGGCCGCGACAGCGCCTACATCGCCGTCCACATGGCGAAGGGCACGCCCTACCAGGGGTACTTCACCGCCGCCGAGCGCATCTTCACCGCCCACGGGGGCCGGCCGCACTGGGGCAAGATCCACACGGGGGACGCGGAGTACTTCGCCGGTGTCTATCCGCGCTTCGGCGAGTTCACGGCGCTGCGGGACCGGCTGGATCCTGACCGCCGGTTCCAGAACGACTACTTGCGGAGGGTCCTGGGGTCGTAGCGGACTCCGTGGGCGCGGGGGCCGCCGGGTCGTCGGTCCCCGCGCCGCCCTCCGTGGCCGTGGGAGTCGGCGTGGTCCCGGCCGTCGTACCGCCGCCGGTGGCCCCGCCCGCGTCCTCGACGCCGTCGCCCGCCGAGGAGGTGGCTCCGCCCGACGGAGCCGGCTGCGGATCCCCGGTGGAGGACAAGGACGGTGAGGGGGTGGCGGGCGAGGGCGAAGGGGTGGCCGGTTCGTCGTCGGAAGTACCGGACGACGAACCGGACGACGAACCACTGCCCGTGACCGCCTCGCTGACCGTCGTGCCCTTGTCGCCGCTGAAGCTGTCACCCGACACCAGCTCGTACGTGGTGATCCCGGCCATCGTCACTCCGAAGACGAGCGCTGCCGCCACCAGTGGTCGCCTGCGGCTTCCGATCCGAGCGCGGTGGACGGTGCCCTCGGTGAACTTGCCCGGGGCGGGCGGTGTCCGTTCCGTCGCTCTCGCCGCCATCGCCGCCACCTGCGCGTCACGCACCTGTGCCTCGCGCAGCTGCTCGCCGGTACGCCTGAAGAAGTGCTGGAAGAGCGATCCGCCGCAGGTGGCCACGACGCTGACCAGACCCGCGCCGAGGATCGTGCCGTACACCCCGAAGTACGAGGCGAGTTTCGCGGCCACCACCGCGGCCACGGCGCTGCCCGCGACCTGAGGCACGCTCAGGTCGATCCGTTTCCGTTTCACCTCCCCCTCGGCACTCGGCTCAACGACGACTTCCGGCCTTTCACGCATACCGGGAACTTGCCTGCCTTTCCCACACTTGATCAACCAACTGCACGAGAAGGGGACGTACGGACGAAACCGATAGTTCCGATTCGGGAGATTGCGTGAACTACGCCACGCTCAAGATCGCCGAACTCCCGCGACGGACGGTCAGATCGCGACTGCCACCAGAAGTTGAGTGGCGCGCCAATCCACGCACGTGGCCCAAATGGAGTACTGTTGCGAGCCCTGGGCCCGGTCTCCCTCCAGGATGTCCGGGGCCTCGCTGGACCGCTGGAAGGGGACCAGTTGCACAGGGTGACGGTGTTGGTCACTTAGCGTGGCGAATAGGTAACCGTGCCATAACGGCGGCGCAGGACCTGTGCCCGACACGCCGGGCAACTCGGCAAGGTTGTGGCAGGCTGCACCCGGGCAGGCCACACTCGACTAGCGGAAGCAGCGACGCACGTGACGTCGGCAGGCACCACCCGGGAGGTCCCCATGCCCGAACTGCGTGTCGTGGCCGTCTCGAATGACGGCACACGGCTGGTGCTGAAGGCTGCGGACAGCACGGAGTACACGCTTCCGATCGATGAGCGTCTGCGCGCTGCCGTCCGCGGCGATCGCCCCCGCCTCGGCCAGATCGAGATCGAGGTGGAGAGCCATCTCCGCCCCCGCGACATCCAGGCGCGTATACGTGCCGGTGCCACCGCGGAAGAAGTCGCCCAGATGGCCGGCATCCCGGTCGACCGTGTGCGCCGTTTCGAGGGTCCCGTGCTGGCCGAGCGCGCCTTCATGGCCGAGCGGGCCCGGAAGACCCCGGTCCGTCGGCCCGGCGAGAACGCCGGACCCCAACTGGGCGAGGCCGTCCAGGAACGGCTGCTGCTGCGCGGCGCCGACAAGGACACCGTCCAATGGGACTCTTGGCGCCGCGACGACGGCACCTGGGAAGTCCTGCTGGTCTATCTGGTCGCGGGCGAACCGCATTCGGCGAGCTGGACGTACGACCCGCCCCGGCGGCTCGTCCAGGCGGTCGACGACGAGGCGCGTTCGCTGATCGGCGAGTCCGACGACCTGGCCGCTCCCGAGCCCAGCTTTCCGTTCGTCCCGCGCATCGCACGGCTGCCGCGCGACCGTCCGCTGGACCGCACCCTCGACCGGCCCAGCCTGCCGGCCCAGCCGTCCGAGCCGGCCGAGGAAAGCGTTGGCGAGCGGGAACGCGACTCGCTGACCAGCCTGTTGGAGGCGGTGCCGAGTTTCCGTGGCGACATGGTTGTCCCGGAGCGCCCGACGGAGCCCGCTCCGGAGGAGCCCGACGAGCAGGAGCCCGTCACCGAGGAACCCCCGGCGCCGGCCGCCTCGGCCGGATCCGCCTACGCGGACGTCCTCATGCCGCGTTCCGTCGGCAGCCACCGCGACCGTCTCGTCGGTGCCACCGACCGTCAGGCCGAGGCGGACGGCGTCCGTCCGGGCCGCCGGGCCGCGGTGCCGAGCTGGGACGAGATCGTGTTCGGCACCCGACGCAAGAAGCAGGAGTAACCGGCCCTCGGGCAACTCGCCCGAGGCGTCGGCCGGTTCTCGGAGTTCGGTTCGCATGCCCGCACATACGTCCGTGAGGGCCGCCCCTGCTCGGTGCGGCCCTCACCGACGAGCGCGCGCTGCCCGGCTACTGGGGATCGGGGCCCACGGCGACCGGCCGGGCCGGGTCCGAGGACCACTCCGACCAGGAGCCGACGTACAGGGCCGCCGGAACACCCGCGACCGCCAGCGCCAGCACCTCGTGGGCGCCGGAGACGCCCGAGCCGCAGTACACGCCGACCCCGGTGCCGTCGGACGCCCCCAGTGCCTTGAAGCGGTCCTTCAGGTCGGCTGCGGGCAGGAAGCGGCCGTCCGCACCCACGTTGTCGTTCGTGGGCGCGGAGACCGCGCCCGGAATGTGCCCGCCGACCCGGTCGACCGGCTCGACCTCGCCCCGGTACCGCTCCCCCGCGCGGGCGTCGAACAGCACTCCGGAACGGGCCAGAGCCGCGGCCCCGTCGGCGTCGAGGAGGCCCGTGGCACCCGGCACCGGCTGGAAGTCGCCCTCCACGCGCGCGGGGACGTCGACCGACAGGCCCCCCTGCCACGACGGCAACCCTCCGTCGAGGACCCGCACGTCCGGGTGACCCGTCCAGCGCAACAGCCACCACGCGCGTGCCGCCGCCCAGCCCTGCCCGCCGTCGTACACGACCACCGGCCTGCCGGCCGAGACACCCGCCCGGCGCATCGCGGAACCGAACAGCGCGATGTCGGGCAGCGGATGCCGGCCACGTCCGCCCGGCGCTCCCGCGAGCTCCCGGTCCAGGTCGACATAGACCGCGCCGGGCACATGCCCCGACTCGTAGGCGGCGCGGCCGTCGAACGGCGGCTCCCCGGCCGCCTTCGCCAGGCTGAGCTGCCAGCGGACGTCGAGGACGACAGGCGGATTCGGTCCAGCCAGATCGCCGGCCAGTTCCGGTGCGGTGATGATGACGTTCATGGCCACCATCCTCGCGCACGGGGTGGCCCCAGCGCCGATGTCCGGCTACTCTGCTCGGCCGGACAGGATCGATCACGGAGCGTGCGTGATCAAGCACATGCCGTACAGGCGATCGACATACGGCGACAACCACGCGTAAACCATTGAGAAACCCCCCATCAGGCATCCTCCGAGGGCGGAAGCGACACGGCCACCAAGGGGCCGAGGAGAGAGTGACGATGACCGAGGCAGGCGGGTCGGCCGGTCCGATCGGCGCAGCACACGCCCGGTACGCGCCCGGTACACCCTGCTGGGTGAGTCTGATGGCGCACGGGTTGACCACGACGCAGGAGTTCTACGGCGAGCTGTTCGGCTGGGAGTTCCGGCCCGGCCCGCAGCACCTCGGCCCGTACGTGCGGGCGCTGCTCGACGGCCGGGAGGTGGCCGGCATCGGTGAACTGCCCCCGGACCGCCACCTCCCGGTCGCCTGGACGCCCTACTTCGCCTCGGACGACGTGGACACGACCGCCGAAACGGTCCGGCTGTGCGGCGGCACGATCGGAGTCGGCCCACTGGACGCATCCGACGCCGGACGGCTGGCGATCGGCTCCGACCCCTCAGGCGCCGTCTTCGGCGTCTGGCAGGCGGCTGCCCACGTCGGCACCACCATCACCGGCGTGCCGGGCACCCCGGTCTGGAACGAGCTGACGACCTATGAGGCCGCGAGCGTCCGCAAGTTCTACGAGACGGTCTTCGGCTACGAGGAGACGGAGTCGTCCGCCGACTTCGACTACGTGACCCTGCAGGTCGCCGGCCACCCGGTCGCCGGCATCCACGGTGTGGGCACCGCGCTGCCCCGGGACCTGGGACCGCACTGGACGACGTACTTCGAGGTGGCAGACACGGACGTGGCGCTCGGCCTCGTCGCGAGTCTCGGCGGGCATGTCCTCGACACGGCCCACGACAGCGCGCACGGGCGCGTGGCGACCGTGGCCGACCCCGAGGGAGCCCGCTTCTCCGTGATCCAGGGGCCTCGGTGAGAGACGGCCCCTGAAGCCGCCGACGCAAGGGCCTGTCTCAAAGTCCGGCTCATTTGATCTTGTGACAAGATCGCGGGATGCTACGACTAACCGACTTCATCATCGATTGCCCGGACACGATGAAGCTGGCAGCCTTCTACTCCGAGGTGATGGGACTCCCGGTCAAGGAGAGCAGTAACGAGAACTGGGCCGGTATCCAGTTCGGCGAGATCGAACTGGCCTTCATCCAGGTGGAGGACTACCGCGCCCCGAAGTGGCCCGACAGCGAGCACCCCAAGCAGTTTCACCTCGACTTCGAAGTCGACGACATCGAGGCCGAACAGCGCCGCGTCCTGGCCCTCGGCGCGACCCTGCAGCGGGACTGCACCGGCCCCGACGGCTACGGCTTCCGCGTCTACGCCGACCCCATCGGCCACCCCTTCTGCCTCTGCCGCAACAAGGGTGTCATCTGGACCGATCAGGGCCTCGTCTGGCCCAAGCGCGACTAGGGCGTGTTTCGGAGTGAGCTGAGCGGCGGCCTGTCCTGATCGGGAAGCAGTGAGCTCTCCGGTAAGGGTGCATTCGACCAAGAAGAACCAGACACCGGAGACCTCGTGGCCACCGTATAGGTGACGCGCGGCGGTTCGATTTGACCGACGCACGGTGGCGAGCCTGGAGCCGTTGTTACCTGCTCCCACGCGGCTGGGTCGGCCCTCGAAGTGGACCAAGCGGCAGCTCATCGACGGCATCCGATCGCGGGTGCGGGTCGGCGCGCTGTGGCGGGACGTGCCCGCGTGCTACGGCTCCTGGCAGGCGGTCTACGCGCTGTTCCGGCGCTGGCAGCGCGACGGAGTCTGGACGTGCATCCTGGCCGCGTTGCAGACCAGAGCCGATGCGGCGGGGCTGGTCGACTGGCAGGTGAGTGTGGATTCCACCATCATGCGCGCGCATCAGCACACCGCCGGCGCCCGGCGGCAGCCGGATACCCAGCGCGAGCCGCCCGGCGGAGCACACCGGAGCCGGGCGATCACGCGCTGGGCCGCTCCCGCGGCGGGCTGTCGACCAAGCTGCACCTGGCCTGCGAGCACGGGCAAAGGCCCTTGTCGCTGGTCCTGAGCGCCGGGCAGGCCGGGGATGCCCCGCGCTTCGAGGCGGTGATGGCCGGTATCCGCATCGCCCGGCCGGATGGTGGCCGACCGCGGACCCGGCCGCAGCGGGTCCGCGCCGACAAGGCGTATTCCTCCCGCGCCATCCGCGCCCACCTGCGGCGGCGCCAGATCGCCTGCACCATTCCCGAGCCTGCTGACCAGACCGGTCACCGGCGCAGGCGCGGCATGGCGGCCGCCCGCCCGCCTTCGACCCCGATCGACTACCGCGGCCGGCATGCCGTGGAGTGCGGCATCAAACCCTCAAACGCCACCGGGCGGCAGCCACCCGGTTCGACAAGCTCGCCGTCCGCTACCTGGCCACCGTCCACATCACCGCCATCAACGAATGGCTCCGCCTACTTCGAAACACGGCCTAGGCCTGGTGTACCGGCAGCACGTCCGGCGACAGGGCTGCCGCCCGCGCCGACGCCGAGGTCATACGGCGGCGGTGGTGACGCCTGCACAGGACCTCGTAGCCGACCGTGTCCGCCTGGTCGACGTCGCCGACGACGACCTGGGCGCCCTCCACGACCATGACACCGCCCACCGTGCGCGCGTTGTGCGTGGCGCGGGCACCGCACCAGCACAGGGCCTCGACCTGGAGCACCTCGACGCGGTCGGCGAGTTCGACGAGCCGCTGGGAGCCGGGAAACAGCTTGGAGCGGAAGTCGGTGGTGATACCGAAGGCGTAGACGTCGATGTCCAGGTCGTCGACCACGCGCGCCAGCTGGTCGATCTGCTCTTCGGCCAGGAACTGCGCCTCGTCCGCGATCACGTAGTCCGCGCGGCCGCCCTGCGAGAGGTGGTCGACGAGGGAGACGTAGAGGTCCTGACCGTCCTCGACCTCGACCGCGTCGGTGACCAGGCCGAGACGGGAGGACAGCTTGCCCTCGCCCGCGCGGTCGTCCCGCGTGAAGATCATGCCCTGGAGGCCCCGCGCGGAGCGGTTGTGCTCTATCTGGAGAGCCAGCGTCGACTTCCCGCAGTCCATGGTTCCGGAGAAGAACACCAGCTCGGGCATGGGGAGTCGAGCGCCTTTCGATAAAGGTGAAGAAGCAGCGGCAGAAGAAGCAGGAGAAACGGTTCTGGGCGTCAGGAGCGTACTTCCAGCAGCGGGACCAGCTGCTCGGCAGGGGTCATCGAGCCGTGGTTGCCGACCATCGACGACTCCTTGGGCTCCCGTTCGGAGGCGATGATCAGGACGTCGTCCCGGGCGGCGGCGACCACATCGCCGAGGCGGGCGTAGACCCGCTTGTCGACCTGCGGCCCGAACCAGCCCGCGGCGATCGCCTCGTCGCGTGAGGCCACCCAGAACTGCTCGCCGAGCACCTCGCGCCAGCAGGTCAGGACGTCCTGCTCGGCACCGGGCACGGCGTAGACATGGCGGGCGCGGCCCTCGCCGCCCAGCAGGGCGACCCCGGCGCGCAGCTCCCAGTCCGCGTCGAAGTCGATGCGGTGCTCCTCGTCGAAGGGCACGTCGACCATGCCGTGGTCGGCGGTGACGTAGAGCGCGCTGCGCGGCGGGAGCTGCTCGGCGAGGCGCTGGACGAGCCGGTCGACGTACATGAGCTGGCCGCGCCAGGTGTCGGAGGCGACGCCGTAACGGTGACCGGCGCCGTCCAGTTCCGCGTAGTACGTGTAGACGAGGGAGCGGTCGCCCGCGGCGAGTTGCTCGGCGGCGAAGTCCATGCGCTCCTCGCCGGTCAGCCGCCCGTGAAACGTTCCGCCGCTGAGCGCGACCTTGGTCAGCGGGGTGTTCTGGAACGTGGGGGACGACACCTGCGCGGCGTGCACACCCGCCTTGTGGGCGAGCTGGAAGACCGTGGGGTACGGCTGCCAGGCGCCCGGGGCCGTCCACGGCTGCCAGCGGAGCTGGTTCATCAACTCGCCGGTCGCCGGGTTGCGCACGGTGTAGCCGGGCAGGCCGTGGGCGCCCGGAGGCAGGCCGGTGCCCACGGAGGCGAGGGAGGTCGCGGTGGTCGCCGGGTAGCCGGCGGTGAGCGGGCGTCCGGTGCCGCCGCGTGAGGTGCCGAGCAGCGCGTGGAGGTAGGGCGCCTCGTCGGGGTGGGCCTTGATCTGCTCCCAGCCGAGGCCGTCGATCAGGAAGACGCAGTTGCGGTCGGCGGGGGTCAGCTCCGTGATCGCAGCGGTCAGACCGGGTACGCCCATGCCCGCCGCCAGCGTCGGAAGCAGATCGGCGAGGGAGCCGGAGCCGTACTCGGGGACGGGGGCGGAGCCGACGGCGAGCGGTTCGGGGAAGTCCCAGGGGGCGGGGCCGGAAGAGGTGGGCGCGGAGCGCCCTCGATCATGGGCGGCGGGGGGCGGCGGGTGGGACATCAGCGGGTTACGTCCGCTGTCGCCTCGGAGAGCGACTGCGCGAAGACGAGGGCCTGGCGGACCGTCTCGGGGCCGTCGCCGGCCTCGCTCACGCGCAGGCTGAGGTCGTCCGCCGTCGAGCTGCCGGTGTAGCCGTGGTCGGCGTCGCAGTTGGGGTCGCCGCAGGCGGCGGGCTCGAGGTCGATGCGGGAGACGGCGCCCCAGCCGATGGTCAGCACCACCTCGCGCGGCAGCGTGCCCGGCGTGTACGACTCCGGGTTGGCGACGACGCGGCTGAGGACGACGGACGAGATCCGGCTGAGTTTCACGGACTCCGTGGACGTAGTGGCGTACGGAGTCGGAGAGGTGGTGTCGGCGGCCTGCTCGTCGGTGTGGCTGACGATGAAGCGGTTGCCGGTGAGGACCAGCACGGTCACATGCCGGCGCACCTCGTTCTGGTCGAACGTGGTCTCCTGGTGGACCAGGTACGACCGGATCGGCTCGCCGCCCACGGCGGCCTCCACCGCCTCGGCCACGAGGGCCGGGTAGTAGCCGCTGCGCTCGATCGCCGCGCGCAGCCCCTGGGTCGTCGTACTGGTCTTGGCCATGCCCTCCATCCTACGGGGACCCACTGACTGCGAGGCACCGCTCAGCACCGCTTCGGTACGTCGTCGGCGGCCGTGGCGCGCTGCGCCGGTGCCCCGTCGGTGGCCCGGCGGGGCGCGGCCGCGGGGTGAGCCCCGGCCCGGGCGGCGTGGCCACGCGGGCGTGGCCACGCACCATGCGCCCGGACGATCTCCGAGCGTCCGCGGGGACGATCTTCACGCGTGCGCGTACGCCTGCGCAGCTGCGGCCGTCGGGCAGGAGACCGGCGGGCCGGGCCGGTCGTCCGCGGCCTCCTCAGTACGCAGGCAGCGTCCTCGGTCCGAGGTCGTCGCGGGCCGGCGGGGGCGCGAGGCGTACGGAGGCGCCGAGAACGCTCAGGCCGTGCGGGGCGACGACGACCGGCTCGAGGGTGACCGCGACGACCTCGGGGTGGTCGTCGACCAGCCGGGACACCCGCAGCAGCAGCTCCTCGAGGGCGGCGGTGTCGACGGGCGTCGAGCCGCGCCAGCCGAAGAGGAGCGGGGCGGTCCTGATGGACCGGATCAGCGAGGTCGCGTCGCGGTCGGTGACCGGGACCAGCCGGTGTGCCATGTCGCCGAGCAGCTGCGAGGCGGCGCCGGCGAGCCCGAAGGACAGGACGGCGCCGGCCGCCGGGTCGATGACCGCGCGGACGACCGTGTCGACCCCGCGCGGGGCCATCGCCTGGACGACCGGGCGGATCTCCTCCGGCTTCCCGAAGAGCTCGGTCAACTCGGCGTACGACCGCCGCAGTTGCTCCTCGTCGGCCACGTCGAGGCGTACACCGCCCAGGTCGGCACGGTGCCGCAGGTGCGGGGCGGTGGCCTTGAGGGCGACGGGATAGCCGAGGGCGTCCGCGGCCCGCGCCGCGTCGTCGGGAGTCGGCGCCGGGATCGCCCGGCGGATGCTGATGCCGTAGCGGCCGAGCAGCTCGCGCGTCTCGTCGGTGCCGAGGGTCAGGCCCTGCCCGCGCGAGAGGAGCCCGCCGATCAGTTCGGCGGCGCCCTTCTCGTCGATGTCCTCGTACTCGGGCACCTTGCCTGCGACGGCCGCCTCGCGCCGCCACTGGGCGTACTTCACCACCTCGGCGAGCGCGCGGACGGCACGTTCGGCCGCGGGGTAGGCGGGGATGAGGTGGGTCCCCTCGGGTGCTTCGACGGCGGGGGACGCCGGCGGTCCGCCGTCCGGGACGTCTCCAGGCGCGCGGTCCGGGACGCCGGTACGCGCGCGTGAGGCCGTTTCCGGGCGCGGTGCGGTGCTCGCCGCGGCCGACAGCGCCGTCGCGAGACCGCCGAGTTCCACGTGTACGACGAGCACCGGTTTGGCGGGAGCGGCGGCCGTGGCCGACCTCAGGGCCTCGGCGAGTTCCGCGTCCCCCGGCGATCGCTCCCCGATCGCCGGGATCGCCGTGACGACCACCGCATCGCACGTCTCGTCGGCCAGCGCCCGGGCCAGCGCCGCGTGGAAGTCCTGCGCGGAGGCCTCTGTCGTCAGGTCCAGCGGCGGCAGCGGCCGCAGTCCCTCCGAGAGACAGGCGTCGTACGTCAGCAGGCCCAGCGACTCGGAGTTGCCGAGGATCGCCACCCGCGGTCCCGTCGGCAGCGGCTGACGGGCGAGCAGCAGCCCCGCGTCGACCAGTTCGGTGATGGTGTCCACGCGGATCACACCGGCCTGCCGCAGCAGTGCCGACACCGTCGCGTGCGGCAGCCGCGTGGCCCGTACGGCGTGCCCCTGGGGGGCGGATCCCGCGCCCTGTACGACGACCAGGGGCTTTGCGGCCGCCGTGCGCCGTGCGAGGCGGGTGAACTTGCGCGGGTTGCCGATGGACTCCAGGTACATGAGGGCGACGTCGGTGTCGGGGTCGTCGTACCAGTACTGGAGGACGTCGTTGCCGGAGACGTCCGCACGGTTGCCGGAGGAGACGAAGGTCGACACGCCGGTGACGCCGGTGACTCCTCCGCCACGCCGGTGCAGACGGGACAGCAGGGCGATGCCGATGGCGCCGGACTGGGCGAACAGGCCGATCCGGCCGGGCCTCGGCATCTCCGGGGCCAGTGAGGCGTTGAGTCGCACCTCCGGGGAGGTGTTGATGACCCCGAAGGCATTGGGGCCGATGATCCGCATGCCGTACGCGCGTGCGTGGCGGACGAGTTCACGCTGGCGCTCACGCCCGTCGGGTCCGCTCTCCGCGTAGCCGGCGGAGAGAACGACGAGTCCCTGCACGCCGTGCTCGCCGCACTCGGCGACCGCTTCGGGCACCTGCTCCGCCGGGACGGCGAGTACCGCGAGGTCGACCGGCGCGGCTATGTCGCGCACCGAGCGGTGGGCCGGCACGCCGTCCAGTTCCTTCAGATCCTCGGGGAAGGCCTTGTTCACGGCGTACAGAGGCCCGGTGAAGCCCGCCTCGCGGAGGTTGCCGAGGACGCTTCGGCCGACGCCACCGGGAGCGCGGCCGGTGCCGACGACGGCGACGGAGCCGGGCGCCAGCAACCGCCGTACGGAGTGCGCCTCGGCGCGCTGCTCACGCGCGCGCTGCACGGCGAGGGAGCGCTCGGTGGGTTCGAGGCCGAACTCCAGGTGTACGACGCCGTCCTCGAAGCTGCGCTTCTGGGTGTAGCCGGCGTCCGTGAACACTTTGATCATCTTGGTGTTGGCCGGAAGCACCTCGGCCGCGAACCGGCGGATGCCACGCTCACGCGCCACGGCCGCGATGTGTTCGAGCAGCGCGGAGGCGACGCCCCGGCCCTGGTGGGCGTCCTGCACGAGGAACGCGACCTCGGCCTCGTCGGCCGGCGCCGAGGCCGCCATCCCGTCGGCACCAATGCGGTCATAGCGTACGGTGGCGATGAACTCGCCGCCGACCGTGGCCGCGAGTCCCACCCGGTCCACAAAGTCGTGGTGCGTGAAGCGGTGGACGTCCTTGGCGGACAGACGCGGGTAGGGCGCGAAGAAGCGGTAGTACTTCGACTCGTCCGAAACCTGCTCGTAGAAGCTGACCAGGCGCTCGGCGTCATCGACGGTGATGGGGCGGATGCGTGAGGTGCCGCCGTCGCGGAGCACCACGTCGGCCTCCCAGTGGGCGGGGTACTCGTGCCGGTCCGACGCGCTCTGCATGGGGCCCAGAGTACGGCTCGCGCACGACAACGGCGCGAGGCAGTCTGTGCAGGACGGAAGCCGGATCGAGGCCGCGATCCGGCAACCACGCCAGGAGGGACACACAGCCCCTCCCTCACACGCTTCACGTGTGGAACACTGGTCTAGACAACCTGAAACACTGAAGGGCAGCATCACATGGCTGAGCGCCGCGTCAACGTCGGCTGGGCCGAGGGCCTCCACGCCCGCCCCGCTTCCATCTTCGTCCGGGCCGCCACGGCCGCAGGTATCCCGGTGACGATCGCCAAGGCCGACGGCAACCCCGTCAACGCGGCCTCCATGCTGGCCGTTCTCGGCCTGGGCGCCCAGGGCGGCGAGGAGATCGTCCTCGCCTCCGAGGCCGACGGCGCGGACGCCGCCCTCGACCGACTGGCGAAGCTGGTCGCCGAGGGGCTCGAGGAGCTTCCCGAGACCGTCTGAGCGCACACCCCTGTGCCGCTGAGCCGCCGCCGCTCCGGCGGAGACGGTTGCGCGTCGTCGGGGTTTCTCAATTGATGGTTGTGGTGTTCGTCGCTTCAAAGGCGCCGTCCCGCTGACCCCGAAGGGCTCGTCCGAATTATCGGGCGAGCCCTTCGCATTTCCCGTTGTCGGGCAGCAGAAATAATCCCCCGCGAATTATCCCCTCTTTGTATACGGCCCCTGTGTTAATGCCGCAGACCCGTCATGTTTACGGGAGGTTGCGAAGTCCTCACACGGTCGATGCGCCCGGTGCCGCCGGAAAAGCGCAACCGGTGCGCGGCCGTCGCCCGCTCGGTGTGCAGCAGGGTGATCGCCCGCGCGCGCTCGCCGTCGCCACGGGCCACCGCGTCCACGATCGCGCCGTGCTCCGCCCAGGACTCCGCGGGGTTCGCCGGGGCGTCCACCGCGTACATCCAGGCGATCTTGTGGCGCAGCTGGGTGAGCATCGACGTCAGGGCATGGCTGCCGGAGGACTGTGCGAGCGTCTCGTGGAACCAGCTCCCCAGGGAGCGCAGATCCTCGCTGTTGCCCCGCCTGGCCCGCTCCTGGCCCAGCCGGACGAGCCCGCGCAGCACCTTCAGATGGGCCTCGGTGCGCCGCTGGGCGGCCCGGGAGGCGCCGAGCGGCTCCAGGAGCATGCGCATCTCCAGCAGGTCGGCCGCCTCCTGCTCGGTCGGTTCCGCGACGCACGCGCCCGCGTGCCGCCGCGTGACGACGAAGCCCTCGGCCTCCAGCGTGCGCAGCGCCTCCCGGACAGGGACGCGCGAAACGCCGTAGCGGCGGGCGAGGAGTTCCTCGGTGAGGCGGCTGCCGCGCTCGTAGACACCCGCGACGATGTCGTCCCGAATGGCCGTGCACACCGAGTGCGCCGGAATACGCATGACGGACCTCCGCCTTAATCCCCGTGAAACGTCGACGATTGACGTGTGTTCCGTGACTCTATTGCAATGAGCGGGAATTTCCGATGGCGGGCCGGAATCCAGGGATATTTTTTGGACAGCAGAGCCTCGGAAACAGCGAAAGCCCCGGCCGGGAGGGCCGGGGCAGGACGATCTGTCGCCGTGGGACGTCAGACGTTCACGCCGTGCTTACGGAGATAGGCGACCGGGTCGATGTCCGAGCCGTACTCCGCCGTGGTACGGGCCTCGAAGTGCAGATGCGGACCGGTGACGTTGCCGGTGGCGCCGGACAGGCCGATCCGCAGACCGGGGGTGACCTGCTGACCCACCGACACCTCGATGGACGACAGGTGACCGTACTGGGTGTACGTCCCGTCGTTCATCTTGATGACGATCTGGTTGCCGTAGGACCCGCCCCAGCCGGCCTCGACGACGGTGCCGGAGCCGACCGCGTGCACGGAGGTACCGCTCGCGGCGTGGAAGTCGATGCCGGTGTGACTGCCGGAGGACCACAGCGAGCTGCTGGCCTGGTAGCCGGTGGAGACGTAGGAACCGGTGATCGGCGACACGAAGGTGTTGAGGAGCTTGCGCTCGGCCTCACGGGCGGCACGCACGCGTGCCGCGCGCTCCTCCACGGCCTTCTTGGCGGCGGCCTCGCGGGCGGCCTGCTCGAAGGCCGCCTGCTTCTGCACGGCGACCTGGTCGTCGATCTGCTCGACGACGGACTCGCCGGCGGTGACGACGGGGATGAGCCCGGTCTGCTCGGGGGTGGGCTCGGCGGCGAAAGCCGGGGTGGAGGCGACGGTGGCCATGACACCGGTGGTGGTGAGCGCCGCGATGCCCGCCGCGCGGACGCTGGTGCGCTGCATCCGGCTGGGCCGACGGTGCTTCCCGGTGGCGCAGGTGAACGCCATGAAGTTGGGGGTGTCCTTTCCTTCCCTCTCGCCTACCGGGTTAGCTGACGGGTTCGGAGCAGGAAGGTCTCCTACGGACCCCCTCGCGCTTCGCGCGCGGGCGTCCGATTCACCCCAGGGACTTCACAAGTGGGTCCCCGGCTCCCCTGGCTCGCGCCGTACGGGGACTCGGCGATGACTGTCCGGTGCCGCGGCTGCGGCGCACTGCCTGACGAACAGCCCGGATGACGTTAAGCGGCGCGGGTTTCAATCCTCAAACGGATCTCGGTTTTTGTAGCGCATCCCACAGGGCAGACAGGCAACCTCCGCCCCAATTCGGACACGCAGGGGCCCTGGTGACGCTTTCGTCGACCAGGGCCCCTGCGCGCGCGTGCCGTTGCCGGGATCTACTCCGCGGACACGACCTTGACCTCACCGATGCCGAGAGCCTCGACCGGCTCCCTGATCCGGGCCGCGTCACCGACGAGGACGGTCACGAGGCGGTCCACCGGGAAGGCGTTCACGGCCGCCGCGGTGGCCTCCACCGTGCCGGTCGCGGCGAGCTGCTGGTAGAGCGTGGCCTGGAAGTCGTCGGACAGGTGCTGCTCGACCTGGTCGGCCAGCGTGCCGGCGACGGCGGCGGCGGTCTCGAACTTCAGCGGCGCCACGCCGACCAGGTTCTGCACGGCGATGTCACGCTCGGCGTCCGTCAGCCCCTCGGCGGCGAGGGTGCGCAGCACCTTCCACAGGTCGTCCAGGGCGGGACCGGTGTTCGGGGTGTCGACGGAGCCGCTGATGGCGAGCATCGCCGCGCCCGAGCCGTCCGGGGCCGACCGCAGGACCTGGCCGAACGCGCGGACACCGTACGTGTAGCCCTTCTCCTCGCGCAGGACGCGGTCCAGCCGGGAGGTGAGGGTGCCACCGAGGCAGTACGTGCCGAGGACCTGCGCGGGCCACACACGGTCGTGCCGGTCGGCGCCGATGCGGCCGATCAGCAGCTGCGTCTGGACGGCGCCGGGGCGGTCCACGATGACGACCCGGCCGGTGTCGTCGGCGGTCACCGGCGGCACCGGCCGTGGCTGGGCCGAGGAGCCCGTCCAGGCGCCCAGGGTGTCGCCGAGGAGCGCGTCCAGGTCGACGCCGGTGAGGTCGCCGACGACCACGGCGGTGGCCGTGGCGGGCCGGACGTGCTTCTCGTAGAAGGCGCGTACGGCAGCGGAGTCGATCTTCTCGACCGTCTCCGCGGTGCCCTGGCGCGGGCGCGACATGCGCGCGGTGGCCGGGAACAACTCCCTGGAGAGCTCCTTGGCGGCACGCCGGGAGGGGTTGGCCAACTCGTGCGGGATCTCGTCCAGGCGGTTGCGGACGAGGCGCTCGGTCTCGCTGTCCGCGAACGCGGGCGCCCGCAGGGAGTCGGCGAGCAGGCCGAGACCCTTGGGCAGGCGCGAGGCCGGCACCTCGAGGCTCAGCCGGACGCCGGGGTGATCGGCGTGCGCGTCCAAGGTGGCGCCGCAGCGCTCCAGTTCGGCGGCGAACTCCTCGGCGGAGTGCTTGTCGGTGCCCTCCGAGAACGCGCGCGCCATGATCGTGGCGACTCCGTCGAGGCCGGCCGGTTCGGCGTCCAGGGGCGCGTCGAGCAGGATCTCGACGGCGACGACCTGCTGGCCGGGACGGTGGCAGTGCAGCACGGTCAGGCCGTTGGCCAGCGCGGTGCGCTCGGGCGCCGGGAACGCCCACGGCTTGGCCTCGCCCGCCCGGGGCTGGGGGTGGAAGTCCATCGTGGCGAGCTCGGTCACCGGGCCGCCTCCTCGTTCTCGTCCTGGTCGGCGGGGGCTTCGGCGGCGGTCGGCTCGTAGACGAGCACCGCGCGGTTGTCAGGGCGCAGGCGGGCCTTGGCGATCTCCTGCACCTCCTCGGACGTCACGTCCAGCACGCGCTGGACGGCGGTCAGGGCGAGCTGCGGGTCACCGAACAGGACGGCGAACCGGCACAGTTCGTCGGCGCGGCCGGCGACCGTGCCGAGCCGGTCGAGCCACTCGCGCTCCAACTGCGCCTGGGCCCGCTCCATTTCCTCGTCCGTGGGGCCCTCCTCGGCGAACCGGGCGAGCTCCTCGTCGATGGCGGCCTCGATGACGGGCACCTCGACGTCGCCGGACGTCTTCACGTCCAGCCAGCCCAGGGAGGGCGCTCCGGCGAGCCGCAGCAGGCCGAAGCCGGCCGCGACGGCCGTACGGTCCCGGCGCACGAGCCGGTTGTAGAGGCGGGAGGACTCGCCGCCGCCCAGGACGGTGAGCGCCAGGTCGACGGCGTCGCACGCACGCGTGCCGTCCTCGGGCAGCCGGTAGGCGGCCATCAGCGCACGGGCCGGCACCTCCTCCTCGACGATCTCGCGCAGCTGCTCGCCCATGACGTCGGGCAGCCCGCCGTCACGCGGCGCGGGCTTGCCGTCGTGGCCGGGGATGGAGCCGAAGTACTTCTCGACCCAGGCGAGGGTCTGCTCCGGGTCGATGTCACCGACCACGGAAAGGACCGCGTTGTTGGGCGCGTAGTACGTGCGGAAGAACGCGCGCGCGTCCTCCAGGGTCGCCGCGTCCAGGTCGGCCATCGAGCCGATCGGAGTGTGGTGGTACGGGTGGCCGTCCGGGTAGGCGAGGGCCGTCAGCTTCTCGAAGGCCGTGCCGTAGGGGACGTTGTCGTAGCGCTGGCGGCGCTCGTTCTTGACGACGTCGCGCTGGTTCTCCATCGACTCGTCGTCTAGCGCGGTGAGCAGCGAGCCCATGCGGTCGGCCTCCAGCCAGAGGGCGAGCTCCAGCTGGTGGGTGGGCATGGTCTCGAAGTAGTTCGTGCGCTCGAAGCTGGTGGTGCCGTTGAGCGAGCCGCCCGCCCCCTGGACCAGCTCGAAGTGGCCGTTGCCCTTGACCTGGCCGGAGCCCTGGAACATCAGGTGCTCGAAAAGGTGAGCAAGACCGGTACGCCCCTTGACTTCGTGGCGTGAACCGACGTCGTACCAGAGGCACACCGCCGCGACGGGGGTCAGATGGTCCTCCGAGAGCACCACGCGCAGGCCGTTGGCCAGACGGTGCTCGGTCGCTGTCAGGCCCCCGGAGCCTGTCTGGGCTGTGGCCGTGTGACCCATGGGCATGTACGTCCCTTCCGATCGCGGACGCGGTCGTCGAAACCGCGGTTTTCCTGCCGGTCCTGCCACTGTATGCAAGCGTGCGCACGGTCCGCGAAGTTCCCGGACGACATACGCCGAGAGCGAGATCGCGTAGCCTGCGGGCAGCCGTGGAGGAGATGCCTCTGCGTTCGGGCCGGTCGGCCGACGCCGGGTCCCGCCCGCGCTGTCAGTGCCACGGTCCACAATGGTCCGCGTCAGATCCCGTATCACGTTCCAGCAAGGAGCCGGCAGCGATGGCCCGCCGCAGCACGAAGACCCCGCCGCCCGACGACTCGTACGAGGAGCGGATCCTCGACATCGACGTCGTCGACGAGATGCAGGGCTCCTTCCTCGAGTACGCGTACTCGGTCATCTACTCCCGCGCCCTGCCTGACGCCCGTGACGGCCTCAAGCCGGTGCACCGCCGCATCGTCTACCAGATGAACGAGATGGGTCTGCGCCCGGAGCGCGGATACGTGAAGTGCGCCCGGGTCGTCGGCGAGGTCATGGGCAAGCTGCACCCGCACGGCGACGCGTCGATCTACGACGCGCTGGTGCGGATGGCCCAGCCCTTCTCCATGCGGGTGCCGCTGGTCGACGGGCACGGCAACTTCGGTTCGCTGGGCAACGACGACCCGCCGGCCGCCATGCGGTACACCGAGTGCCGCCAGGCCGCGGCGACGAGCCTGATGACCGAGTCGATCGACGAGGACACGGTCGACTTCACGCCCAACTACGACGGTCAGGAACAGGAGCCGGTCGCGCTGCCCGCCGCGTTCCCGAACCTCCTGGTCAACGGCGCGTCCGGGATCGCGGTCGGCATGGCCACGAACATGCCGCCGCACAATCTGGGCGAGGTCATCGCGGCCGCCCGCCACCTGATCCGCTTCCCGGGCGCGGACCTCGACGCCCTGATGAAGTACGTTCCGGGCCCCGACCTGCCCACCGGCGGCCGGATCGTCGGCCTCTCCGGCATCCGGGACGCCTACGAGAACGGCCGCGGCACGTTCAAGATCCGCGCCACGGTGTCGGTGGAGACCGTCACGGCCCGCCGCAAGGGCCTGGTCATCACCGAACTGCCCTTCACCGTCGGGCCCGAGAAGGTCATCGCCAAGATCAAGGACCTGGTCGGCTCGAAGAAGATCCAGGGCATCGCCGACGTCAAGGACCTCACCGACCGCGCGCACGGACTGCGCCTGGTCATCGAGATCAAGAACGGCTTCGTGCCGGAGGCGGTCCTGGAGCAGCTGTACAAGCTGACGCCGATGGAGGAGTCCTTCGGCATCAACAATGTGGCACTGGTCGACGGCCAGCCGCTCACGCTGGGCCTCAAGGAGCTTCTCGAGGTCTACCTGGACCACCGCTTCACCGTGGTGCGCCGCCGCAGCGAGTTCCGGCGCAGCAAGCGCCGTGACCGGCTGCACCTGGTGGAGGGCCTGCTGACGGCGCTCGTCGACATCGACGAGGTCATCCGGCTGATCCGCTCCAGCGACAACAGCGCGCAGGCGAAAGAGCGCCTGATGGAGCGCTTCTCGCTGTCGGACATCCAGACCCAGTACATCCTGGACACCCCGCTGCGCCGGCTGACGAGGTTCGACCGCATCGAACTGGAGGCGGAGAAGGAGAAGCTCAACGAGGAGATCACCGAGCTGACCCGCATCCTGGACTCGGACGCGGAGCTGCGCAAGCTGGTCTCGGCCGAACTGGCTTCGGTGGCGAAGAGGTTCGGCACCGAGCGCCGTACGGTCCTGCTGGAGTCGTCGGGTGCCACGGCCACCGCCGTACCCCTCCAGGTCGCGGACGCCCCGTGCCGTGTCCTGCTGTCCTCCACGGGTCTGCTGGCCCGCACGGCGAACGGCGAACCCTTCACGGCGAACGCCGGGGACGGAGAAGGGGACGGGGACGGGGACGGAGATGGAGACGGCGGCAAGCGCACGAAGCACGACGTGATCGTCTCGGCGGTGTCCGCCACCGCGCGCGGGGAGATCGGCGCGGTCACCTCCTCGGGTCGTCTGCTGCGGATCAACGTCGTCGACCTGCCGCAGCTCCCGGACACGGCCTCGGCGCCGAACCTCTCGGGCGGCGCCCCGCTTGCGGAGTTCGTCCCTCTGGAGGGCGACGAGACGGTGGTCTGCCTGACCACGCTCGACGAGTCCTCCCCCGGCCTGGCCATCGGCACGGCACAGGGCGTCGTCAAGCGGGTCGTGCCCGACTACCCGACCAACAAGGACGAGTTGGAGGTCATCACCCTCCGGGACGGCGACCGGATCGTCGGTGCCGTCGAACTGCGTACCGGCGAGGAGGATCTGGTCTTCATCGCCGACGACGCCCAGCTGCTGCGCTATCAGGCCTCGCAGGTGCGTCCGCAGGGCCGCGCGGCGGGCGGTATGGCCGGCATCAAGCTCACCGAGGGCGCGAAGGTGATCTCGTTCACGGCCGTGGACCCCGCGGCGGACGCGGTGGTCTTCACGATCGCGGGCTCGCGCGGAACGCTGGACGACTCCGTCCAGACGACCGCCAAGCTCACCCCCTTCGACCAGTACCCGCGCAAGGGCCGCGCCACAGGTGGCGTGCGCTGCCAGCGGTTCCTGAAGGGCGAGGACTGCCTGTCCCTGGCCTGGGCGGGCCCCGTCCCCGCCAAGGCGGCACAGAAGAACGGTCTGCCGGCCGAGCTGCCGGAGATGGACCCGCGCCGTGACGGCTCGGGTGTGTCGCTGACGAAGACGGTCTCGGTGGTGGCCGGCCCGCTCTAGTCCCGGGCCCGGGCCGGGGCCTGTGCCTCGGCCTCCTGGGTTTCTTCGGCTTCCTCGGCCTCCTGGAAGGCCTCGTCATCAGGCGCTTGTACGTAGCGCAGGACGCCCCACATGCCGTGCTCGTCGGCGTGTGGGGCGTAGTCCTTGCACGCCTCGAGTTCCTTGCCCAGGGCGGCGGTGTCGATGCCGGAGCCGATGAGGACGAGCTGCGTGAGACGGGCGTCGGCGGCCGACCAGGGCTCCGGGTAGAAGCGGAGGAAGGGGCCGACGGCGTGCACGGCATACCGGTTGGCCGGGTCGCGCGGGCCGAAGTCGACATACCCCTTGATCCGGTACAGCCCCTCGGGCCGGCTGTCGAGGAACTCCATCAACCGGCGTGGACCGAGAGGCGCTTCGGACGTGAAGGAGAGGCTGTCGTAGACGGTGTGAAGATGGCCGGCGTGATCGCCCTCGGAGTGATCGTGCAGGTCGTCGAAGGACAGCTGTCCGACACGCTCCTCGCCCGGCCGGCAGTCGAAGAGGAACTCGGGGTCGATACGGCCGTAGGTGGCAGGCACGACCGCGGCCCGGTCGGTGAGGGAGCGGACGAGTCCGAGCACCCGGTCGGCGTCGGGCGTACGGTCGAGTTTGTTCACCACGACGAGGTCGGCGAGGGCGAGGTGCCGGTCGACCTCGGGGTGCTTCGCCCGGGTCCCGTCGAACTCGGCGGCGTCGACCACCTCGACGAGCCCGCCGTAGACGATGCCTGGATGCTCGCTGGCCAGCACCATCCGGACGAGTTCCTGGGGCTCGGCGAGGCCGCTGGCCTCGATGACGATGACATCGATGCCGACGGCCGGTCCGGCGAGCCGGTCGAGATACACGTCGAGTTCACTGGTGTCGACGGCGCAGCACAGACAGCCGTTGCCGAGGGAGACGGTCGAGTCGCCGAGCGCACCGGCCACGGCCATGGCATCGATCTCGATGGAGCCGAAGTCGTTCACGATCGCACCGATCCGGCTGCCCCCGCTGTGATGCAGGAGATGGTTGAGCAGGGTCGTCTTGCCGGAACCGAGGAATCCGGCGAGGACGACGACCGGGATCTGCTGCGGACTGCGGCTCTGCGACACGTGCGACCTTTCTGAAACCTACGCGTGCACCGGCGCGCGGCCCGGCGCGCGTACGAGGATCGAATGCCGCTCCAGGATACGAGCCGCGGGAATCACCGCGAAGTGAACGATTGTTAGCAGCTTTTGCGGGGCAGACGTTGGGCAAGGCGCCCTGGCGTGCGACCCTCGCTTCCCTCCGTGCGCCTCCCCTCCGCCTCCCCCGCCGATCAGAGCCGCTCGGCACCCTGGGAGACGGCAAGCGCCGCCCACCGCTCGCCGGTCCCCGTCATGTCCACCCGCACCCCGACGACCGGCGCACGGCCGCTCGATCGGGGGTTTTTGACATGGCCACACAGAAGTTTGGGATACGCGGACTCGGCGCAGTCGCCGCGGCGGCCGTCGGCATGGCCGCGGGTGCCCTCGTCACCATGGCGGCACAACGTCATGCGCTGGAGGAACTGCGCGTGCGACTGGAACACCTGGAACGGACCGCCCACTCCCAGCAGCACACCAATCTGGCCAACCAGCAGCGTCTGCACTGGGAGTTGCTGAGCAAGGCCATCGACGACCCCGAACTCGCGGAAGTACTGGACCTCTTCGAGGCTCCCGTGTCCACCAAGCAGCGGCGCCAGTACCTGTACGCCAACGCTCTCTACACGAACGTGTTGTTTTATTACCGGATCGGCAACATATCCCGCGAGGAGTTCTTCGGATACATTCGAGGCATTCTACAGAATCCCGTGGTACGGGAGTACTGGTACGCGACCCGATACCAGCGGGCGACGATTGCCGACGGTTCGGACGAAGCGGAACTCGGCCGCATGGTGGACGAACTCCTGACGCAACTCGAGGAGTCGGACGCGGACGAATGGTGGGTGGTGGGCGAGCCGCCGAGTCCGTGAACTCTCGCGGGCCCTCGGCGCACTCCGGCAGCCGAGGGCTTACGCTCCGGGGCTCGCACCCCCTCGCGTCGAATCACACCCTCGGCCCATAACGAACGGGTGAAGTCGAGAGTTAGGTGGGACGTCAGGGAGTTGACTCGCGCTAGATCGCGTAGAGGACCCCACCAGATCGTCGCCTACGCCGCCGGATGACGAGCGCACCCCACAGGGCCCGCCTTGCGCCGCGCAGTCGTCGTGCGCAAGCCAACGGACCCAAGGGAAGCAACAGTGAGTCAGATCATCCGTCGGATCGGTGCATCTCCGCGCGCCCGAGGAAGCGCCAGCGGGGCGAATTGCCCCGATATCTTTGAACTTGCCGACGGCAATTTCGCCATTATCGGCACGGATGCCACGGATTCACTGGACCCGGACCTTCCATCCGATGCTTCACGCGGCGACCACGAGAGAATTGTCGTCATCACCCGGGAGACTCTGATTCGCGCGAAGGCCGATATTCCGGACCTCTAAGCTCTTTCGAGAACTTCAGCCCCCTTCGGGAATCCGGCCCGGCGTGCCCACCCGTGCCGCCGGGCCTTCCTGCCAGTTCCGCCCGCCCTGGGGGCGGAACTGCTTCAGGCCACCACGGGCACCTCGACCGGCGCTCCCGGCCCCACGTACCGCGCGATCGGACGGATGATCTTCGAGTCCTCCGCCTGCTCCAGGATGTTGGCGCTCCAGCCCACCACCCGTGCCGCCGCGAAGGTCGGGGTGAACATCTCACGGGGCAGCCCGCAGAGTTCCATGACCACACCGGCGTAGAACTCCACATTCGTGTGCAGCTCCCGGCCGGGCTTCAGCTCGGCGAGGATCGCCTCGACGCGCCGCTCCACCTCCGGGGCGAACTCGACTCGCGGGCCTCCGAATCGACGCGCGATCTCGCGGAGCATGCGCGAACGGGGGTCCTCCGTGCGGTAGACGGCGTGACCGAAGCCCATGATGCGGCCCCCGGAGACGACCCGCCCACGAATCCAGGAGTCGATGCGGTCAGGGGTGCCGATCTCATCCAGGGTGTCCAGCGCGCGACTGGGCGCACCACCGTGCAGCGGTCCCGAAAGCGCGCCCACAGCGCCCACCAGGCACGCGGCCACGTCCGCCCCGGTCGAGGCGATGACTCTCGCGGTGAACGTTGACGCGTTGAAGCCGTGATCAATGGTGGAGATCAAGTATTGCTCCACGGCCCGGGCGTGCTCGGGATCGGGCTCGGCTCCGGTCAACATGTAGAGATAGTTGTCCGCGTACGGCAGGTCCTCGCGCGGCTCGACGGGATCGAGGCCGCGCCCCAGCCGGTACAGCGCCGTGAGCAGCGTCGGTACGGCTGCGGCCGCGACGATTGTGTCCTCAAGGCGCCGGGCGGCGTCGACGTCGTACACCGGCCGGAAACCCTTCGCCGCGCCCAGCATGGACAGCGCGGTCCGCATCCCGGCCAGCGGATTCGCGTCCGCACCGGCCGCCGCCAGGGCGGGCAGGGCGGCGCTCACCTCCACGGGCAGGCTCCGCAGTGCCGCGGTCTCGGCGGCGAAGGCGGCACCGCGTCGCGCGTCGGGCAGCTCGCCGTGGATCAGAAGATGCCAGACATCCTCGAAGCGACGGGTACGCGCGAGGTCCACGGCGGAGTACTGCCGGTACAGGAATTGCCCCCACTTCTTTACGTTTATGCAGGTCAAGGCCGCGACGCAGACCAGTCGAGGCGTTGGGGTCGATTTGGGGTCGAATCTGCCTGCGGATTACTTTCGTAATTGTTGATTCGCTCGGCCGACCCCCGTTCCCGCACCGGACCGCACTGGGGTCCTGTCAGCGAACAACGTCAGAGACAACGACAAGTTCGGCATCCACGTCATGTATGGGGCGTCGGGCACGGCCAGATCGGAGCACGGTGTCACGACACGCCGCACCTGAAGCCGATCCAACGCGGACGCCCCGCACGGCCAGGTCATCTTCACCGTGTAACAAGATGAAGCGGCTCGGCCGCGACGCCGCCGAACTCACCGCCCTGGCGAACCGCCTCACCACCCGCGATCTGGTCCTGGAGATGCCTGCCGGGACCGCCCGGCATCTACGACCTAGGCCACCGAGCATGATGATCGAGGTGAGCAGTACGCGCAGCCGGTTGGAGGTGCGGGTGGCGTCCTGGACGAGGTCGTCGTCGTAGACCATGGTCAGTTCGGCCCGCACGCTCTCGTCGGCTTCGATGCTGTGCAGCGGGTGGGGCATGGCGCGGGCGGCATCGGCGATGACGTAGGCGTCGCGGGCGTCGGTCTTGCCGGTGCCGGGATGGCAGTCGGCGCATGGACAGGCCGGGCAGGTGGGCCACCTTGCATCCGCCGGCGCGGGCCAGGCCACCGCCAAGGTCCCCACGGACGCGGGCTGGTCGACCACGACCAGGACTTTCCCCGGGCGGCCCAGGCGTGGGAACAACTCCCGCAGCTGGGGCTCGCCGTTGGGCAGCGGCTTGTCGAACACCGTACGGCCGTCGGCCAGCAGAGCCGTGCCGTGATGGGCGGACTTACCCACGTCCAGGGCGCAGAACACATCGATCGAGGTGAAGTCGTTTCTGGTCACCGGGCTTTCCCTCCCCGGAGTCACCACCGGTGGCCCGCCCGGCACCGGAGATCGGCAGCCACATTACGCAGCCCTGCCTGTCGACTGACACCCTTCCATCAGCGACCATCCGGTGCCGCCAGGATGGCGACAGCACCCCCCGATCATCAAGGACAGGGGCAACGAGTCATACCGGTCCCGAAGGCCACGAGCCCGAACCGGGCTCTACAACGGAGATAATGGGCACCCTGCCGGGGACTCACTCCGCCGACCACTCCTCTCCCCCGCGG
Organism: Streptomyces sp. NPDC060000; assembly: GCF_042737375.1. Classification (NCBI taxonomy): domain Bacteria; kingdom Bacillati; phylum Actinomycetota; class Actinomycetes; order Kitasatosporales; family Streptomycetaceae; genus Streptomyces; species Streptomyces sp. NPDC060000. Next base: position 45,425 of record NZ_JBHWUU010000031.1, on the reverse strand, counting down.
GCGCGACGATCATGGCGGTGGTTCGATCACCGTGTACGTGGAAAACCTGACCAGCACCCTCTTCGGCGGCGAAGGCATGCGCTGCCATCAGCCGGCCGCCCTACACCTCACCCACCCCGACCATGCCGAAACGTCCCTCCGACATGGTCGGGGAAGCCGGTCTCAAATTCCTACTCGGCGGCCCGACTCGGCTGATGCCACCCTTGGACTTGCGATCGGAAACCGATCGGTTTACTGTACTGAAAACCGATCGGTTTCCGAGCCTGTGGAGGTAGCCATGCCCGCATCGAAGAACAAGATGCCCAGCCACGAGTCCCGTCCCACGATTCACATTCCGGGGACCACCAGCCACACCATCGCCCCACGCGCAGAACGCCACAGCCGCGAGGGAACGCTGCGCTACCTCAAGGCGGGCACCGGGGCTCCCGTGATCCTGTTGCACACCGTGCGCACGCAGGCCGAGCACTTCCGCCACCTCATCCCGCTGATCGCGGACCAGTACACCGTGTATGCCCTCGACCTGCCGGGGATGGGCTACTCCGAGATCGTTCCCGGCGCGTCGTACGACGAGCCGGCCATGCGCGCGGGCGTCAAGCGGCTCCTGACCGAACTCGACCTTCACGACGTGACCCTGGTCGGGGAGTCCATGGGAGCGGTGCTCGCCCTGACCACCGCGGCCGACCTGCCCGAGCGGGTACGACGCGTCGTCGCGGTGAACACCTACGACTTCCCCGGCGGGATCGCCCGCTCCAGCCTTCTCGCCCGTGTGGTGGTCGGCGGTGTCCTCACTCCGGGAGCGGGCCCGGTGGTCGCCGGGGTGGAGCCCAAGCCCGTCGTCCGCCGGATCCTGCAGGGCGGGCTGGTCGACAAGACCGCGCTGCGGGAGGACTACCTCGACGAACTCCTCCAGGTGGGCGGCCGCCCCGGCTACTCGACCGTCGCCCGGGGCGTGTACCAGAGCCTGCCCAGCCTCATCGCCGCCCGCTCGCGCTACGCCGAGGTCAAGGCACCCGTCCACCTCGTCTACGGGGAGAACGACTGGTCCCGGCCCTCTGACCGCGAGGCCAACAAGAAGCTGCTGCCCGCCGCCGCCTTCACTCAAGTGCCGAAGGCCGGCCACTTCATCGCCCTGGAACGGCCCGACGTGCTGGCCGACCTGCTGACCGCGCTGGCGTGACTGCCCCGAGAGTGCCGTGGCCACCCCCGTTCGGGTGTAGCGCGTGACCGGGACCGGTTCGACCATGTCGCGTGACAGCGTCACGGCATGCAAAGGAGCGGCACATGGCAGAGATGCAGATCGAGTTCGATGTTCCGGCGGAGATGCGTGACGGCACGGTGCTGTGCTCCGATGTCTACCGGCCCGTGGGCGTGGGACCGTGGCCGGTGCTGCTGATGCGGCTGCCGTTACGGCAAGCAGATGCCCCTTCTGCCCGCGGCGTTCAATCCCCTGGCGGCGGCCCGGCACGGGTTCATGGTGGTCATCCAAAACACCCGTCGCCGGTTCGCCTCCGGAAGGGGAGCGGGAGCCGTGGACGTACGAGGAGAGCGACGGGTACGACACCGTGCGGTGGGCCGCCGCCCTGCCCGGCTCGAACGGCTCGGTCGGCATGCTGGGCGCCAGCTACTTCGGCAACACCCAGTGGATGGCGGCGCTGTCGAAGCCGCCGGAGCTGAAGGCGATCGCCCCGATGGTCACGTGGTCCGATCCGGACGACGGACTGTGGACACGCGGCGGCACGATCGAACTCGGTACGACCGTGACCTGGTCGCTTCTGCACGGCGCCGCCACGCTGATGCGCCGTCACCGCACCGACCCCGCCGCGCTCGTGGCCGGCCTTGGCGGGCTCGTGCGGGATGTCGACGGCCTCGCGGGCGGCCGCTACGCGGAGCTGCCCGCCGGGCGGCTTCCCGCGTTCGCCCGGCACGACCTGCCCGAGCTGGGCCATGAGCGGTCTCGGCACGAGCCCGACTGGGCGCGCTCCTGCCGCGTCGCGGGCCGGCACGACGAGGTCGACCTGCCCACCTTCCAGGCCGGCGGCTGGTACGATATCTTCAGCCAGGGCACGCTCGACAACTTCACCGCCATGCGGCCAGGTGCGCTGTTCGTCATGGGCGTCAACCAGCGGCGCGAGGAGACCGAATGGCCCCTGTCCCGGGCCGTGGACACCGACTTCCACCTCCGCGCCGACGGACGCCTGACCGTTGAGCCGCCGCCTGTCGCCGAGCAGGTCGAGGAGTTCACCTACGCCCCGCTGGATCCGATGCCCACCACCGGCGGGCTCTCCTCATGACCGACGACTTCCGTCCCGGACCACTCGACCAGACGACCATGGAGGCACGCGAGGACGTCCTGGTCTTCACCACCGAACCACTCACCCAGGACACCGAGGTGACCGGCCGCGTCAAGCCGGTACTGTTCGCCGCCACCAACGGCCCCTCCACCGACTGGGTGGCACGCCTGTGCGACGTCGACGAGAACGACGTCTCCCGCAACGTGACCGACGGCATCGTGCGCGTGCGCGCGGCAACACCGAGCGAAGCGGCCGAGCACCTCGTGGACCTGTGGTCGACCAGCATCGTCTTCCGGGCAGGACACCGCATACGAGTCCAGGTCACCTCCAGCACTTCTCCCCCGCTGGGACCGCAACCTCAACACCGGCGGCGACCACGGCCCGAGTGGCCCGCCAGCAGATCTTCCACGACCCGGACCGGCCCTCCCGCATCATCCTGCCCGTGGTGCCTCCGGCCTGACCAGAAACGGGGAGAGCTGCCGGTCCGTCGCCCGGCGGGCAAGGTCGCCGAAGCAATCATGTCGGCTCGGTCGAAGGGCGGCAGACATCCCGCCGCCGGAAGCGATGACCTCCCAGCAGGGCGCCTGCCTGTCAGCAGACGCCGCGGTGGGCGCCCCGGTTTCCGTACTGGGACAGGAGCAGGGGCACGATCGGGGACGGCGAGGCGAGGTTGAGCCGGACCGTGCACTCGCCCTCGGTCTCGACGGAGGCGATCGAGAGGGAGTCGTCTCGGCCGCAGTGGTGATGGCCTCGCTGAGCGCCCGCAGCTGTTCGGGACCGTCTGACCTTTGACGCAGAGAGGTGCCGTTCCTCGGACACTTCCCGGTGTCGGCGGCGGAAGTCCTGGTGGGCACCAGACTAGGCCGCTGACAGGCCGTCGAGGAGGAGGTCGCCGAGCTGGGAGAACGCGTCCCCGGCGGTCAGCCCGGTGCGTTCGAGCAGGGTCCCGGACTGCACGGCATCAATGGTGACTGCCACGACCTGGGCGGCGAAATGCCCGTTGAGCGCGCGGAAAACCCCGGTCTGCACGCCCTCCTCGATCAGTTCGTGGACCCGTTGCGCGGCGGCGGCGGAGTTCTCGCGGTAGATCTGTGCGGTCGGTGCGTAACCGACCATGTCGTCGTAGAAGGCGTGGGAATGCCGGCGCATGGCCGTGCCGACGCCGACGAGGTAGACGTGGATGCGCTGCCTGGGGTCGGGCTCGGCCTGGACAGCCTGTTCGATCTCGGCCGTCGCCTCCCGGAAGAAGGCGCGGGTGACCGCCAGTACCAGCTGTTCCTTCGTGGAGGCGAGGCTGTACAGCGTCGCCTTGGAGCACTCCAGTCGCTGGGCGAGCTCGTCCATGGTCACCGCGGTGAAGCCTTCGGCCAGGATGATCGCCTCGGCCTGGCGCAGCAGTTCGTCCCGCCGACGTGTGTCGACGACCCGCCTGCGCGCCGTTCGGCGCGGGCGTCGGTCACGCGAGTCAGTTTGGGCCGTCACCACAGCAGTCTCCCAGGAGCGTCCCCACCGGAAGCGGGGAGTGATTGTCCAGGCCGCCGGAAAGTCGACCCTGGCTAGCGGGTACTAGCGTACCGTCTAACGTACCCACGGTGAGCCCCGTGAGTGACGTTCAGGCAAGGGTGCCGGAACTGTTCGGGACGCGTCTCCTGGTCCGATCCGGCCGGCGTCTCGGTGATCAGGGCGTTGTCAGTACGGCCCGGTCAGCGTGGCTGGGCCGGACAACGACGAATCGATGCAGTGGATGAGCACCTGCTCGCCCCTGGCTCGCGGTTACCGGATGGAGGATCCGATGGAGATGCCGCCGTCCACGTCGAGGACGATGCCGGTGATGTAGCCGGCGGCTTCGCTGGCGAGGAAGGCCGCGGCTTCGGCGATGTCCTCGGGCCTGCCGGTGTGGCGCATCGGGACTTTGCTGGTGAGCTTGTCGCGTGCGGGACCGTTCATGGAGGCGAGCATCGGAGTGTCGATGAGGCCGGGGGCGATGGCGTTGGCGGTGATGCCGTGGCGGGCGCCCTCCAGCGCGAGGGTGCGGGTCATGCCGACGATGCCGGCCTTGGCGGCCACGTAGTTGGTCTGGCCGAAGTTCCCGCGCCATGACATGGAGGAGAAGCTGACGATACGTCCGTACCCCTGGCGTTTCATGGGGCCGAACGCGGCGCGGGCGCAGTGGAAGCCGCCGGTGAGGCTGACGCCGATGACCGCGTGCCAGTCGTCGTCGGTGATGTCCTCGACGCGGTTGTCGCGGATGATGCCGGCGTTGTTGACCAGCACGTCGAGGCGGCCGAGTTCGGCAGTGATGCCGGCGATCCAGGCGTTGACCTGGGCGGAGTCGGTCACGTCCACCACGTCGGCGCGAAGTTTCACGTCGTGGGCGTCGGTGAGGGTCCTGGCGGCGTAGGTGAGTGCCTGTTCGTTGACGTCGGCCAGCGCGACGGTGGCGCCCTCGGCGGCGAAGCGGGTCGCCATGGCGAGGCCGAGACCTTGTGCGGCGCCGGTGATGGCGACGACGCGTCCGTGGTAGCGGTTCACGTGGTGTCTGCTTTCGTGGTGTGGGGAGTGAGGAAGGCCCGCAAGGCGTCGGCGACGGAGCTTGCCGTCCAGTTGTCGGCGAAGGTGGCAAGTTCCTCGCGCAGGGCCTGCTCGGGGGCGATGCCGTCGATGCGGTGCAGCAGCGTCTTGAGCCGTTGCTGGGCGGGGCTGTTGCGGTCGGCCAGTTGGTGGCAGACGCGGGTGGCGGTGTCGTGGAGGTCGGCCTCGGGCACGATCGCGTGGATCCAGCCGGTGTGCGCGAAGGAGGTCGCGGGCAGTAGTTCGCCGGTGAGCAGGAGCCAGCGTGACAGTCCGCGTCCGACCGCACCGGGCAGCCGCACGCTGGACCCGCCGGCCGGTACCAGCCGCTGTTTGACGTGGCCGTCGCCGATGAGGGTGCTGTCGGCGGCGACGACGACATCGCAGGCCAGGGCGAGTTCTAGGCCGCCGGCGACGGCGTGACCGTGCAGGACCGCGACCCATGGTTTCGGGCTGGCCGCGATGCGGCTGAAGCAGGCCGACACGTCGGTCAGGAAGTCGACCGGGTTGTCGCCACGGTCGTGCAGCTGGAGGAACTGGTGGAAGTCCCCGCCGGCACAGAAACTGGGCCCCCTGCCTGCCACGGCGATGACCGCTGTGCCGGGGTCGGCCTCGGCGCTGGTGATCTGCTTGTCCAGGGCCTCGATGAGGGTGATGTCGAGGGCGTTGCGCCGCTCGGGGCGGTTGAGCAGCAGCCATCGGACGGGTCCGCGTTGTTCGACGAGCAAGGGCTCGGTGTCGGTGTCGGTGTCGGTGTCGGTGTCGGTCACGGTGTCTCTCGGGTGGTGAGTTCGGTGCGTCGGCGTTTGCGCAGCAGGTAGCGCTGGGTCTTGCCGCTGGGTGTCTTGGGCAGGGCGTCGATGAAGTGGATCGTGCGGGGGTAGGCGTGGGCGGCGTAGCGGGTCTTGACCAGGAGTTGGAGTTCGGTGGCCAGTTCCGGTGAGCCGTCGTGGCCGTCGCGCAGGACGACGTACGCCTCGATGACCTCGCCGCGGACGTCGTCGGGTGCGCCGATGACACTGCACTCGGCGATGGCGGGGTGCTGGGCGAGGACGCTCTCGATCTCGAACGGCCCGATCCGGTAGCCGGCCATGATGATGACGTCGTCGTCGCGGGAGGAGAAGAAGAAGTCCCCGTCGGCGTCGACGCGCCCGGCGTCGCCCGTGAGGTAATAGCGGCCGTCGGCGGTGAATTTCGCGCCAGCCTGCCCGGGGATCTGGTAGCCGCCAAAGGTCATCAGCGGGCTGGCGGCGACGTCGATCGCGACCCGGCCGAGCACGCCTGGTCCGGCGGGTTCGTCCTTCTCGTCGGCCAGGACGGTCAGGCTCCAGCCGGGTACCGGCCGGCCCATCGATCCGGCCTTGAGGGGGCGGGCGAGTTCAGGATGGTGGTGGTTGGCGAGCGGCATGCCGACCTCGGTCTGGCCGAAGTGGTCGTGCACTGCCAGGCCGAGCGCGGCGCCGGCCCACTCGTTGACCTCGGGAGTCAGGGGCTCCCCCGCGCTGGACGCCCGCTCCAGGCGCAGCTTCTGCGGCACGGGCACCGGCGAGGAGCGCAGTCCCCGGTACACGGTCGGGGCGGCGGCGAAGTCGGTGACCTGGTGGTCGATCAGGGTGCGCCAGGTCGTCTCCAGGGAGAACCCGCCGGCCAGCAGCAGGCTGGGGATGCCTGCGGCCATCGGGGCGACGATCGCGGCGTACAGCCCGTAGGCCCAGCCGGGGTCCGCGGCGCACCAGTAGCTGCTGTCCCGGGTGACGCCGAGGCCGTACTCCAGGTAGATCTGCCATCCGGCGATGTAGGAGACGGGGTGGATGACGCCCTTGGGCTTGCCTGTGGTGCCGGAGGTGAACATGTGCACCAGCGGTCCGTCCCCGCTCGTGGGGATGGCGGGCACCGGCTCCGGTGACGCGGCCGCGACGAGCTCGGCCAGCGACGCGTCACCACCGGACGAGGCGGTTCCGGCGACGACGATGCGGCGCTGAGGGTCGTCCGGCATGTCGGGGCCCGGGCCGAGTTTGTGGCGCTGGTCCGGGTCGACGACCACGACGTGCGCACCCGAGCCTTCCAGGCGCAGGGCAATGGCCTGGGGCGCGAACGCGGTGAACAGCGGGACGTAGACCGCGCCGAGCCGCCAGATCGCCAGGATGACGGTGATCAGGTCGGTGCTCTTGCCCATCAGGGTCGCCACCCTGTCCCCCGGACCGACCCCAAGCTCCTGCAGCGCCCGCGCACAGCGGTGCGAGTGGGCTGCGAGCTCTCCGAAGGTCAGCGTGGAAGCCTTGCCGGTGCCGTCGGCGACGGCGAACGCGACGCGGTCGGCGGGGTGCCGGTCGCACAGCAGCCAGGCCGCGTTGAGGGAAGGGGCCGCGAAGGTCGCGGTCAGTTCGGCGACCCGGTCGGCGGCGCTCACTGCTGGTCCTTGCGGTCGATGATCGGCAGGATCAGACGGCTGGGGTGGTTCGGTCCGTGATGGATATGGTTGACGGCGGGGATCATCTGCTCCTCGCTCTCCCGGGCGATGACGCCGCCGGTGTTGGTGTTGCGGTCGTAGCGGGGGAAGTTGCTGCTGGAGACGTCCACGCGGATGCGGTGACCGGGCAGGAACACGTTGGAGGTGGCGGTCATGTCGATGGTGATCTCGTAGACCGTGCCGGGCTCCATCAGTTCTTCCGTGGCGAGACCGTTGCGGTAGCGGGCGCGCAGGATGCCGTCGCACAGGTTGATCGCCTTGCCGTCGGGGAAGACGTCGACGAGCTTGGCGGTGAAGTCGGTGTCCACCGCCGAGGAGGAGACGAACAGGGTCAGGCTGACCGGACCGGTGACCTCGACAGGCTCCTCCAGCACGGGGCCGGCGAAGCACAGGACGTCTTCGCGGCCGGCGACGGTCCGCTGGTCGACCGGGCCGCAGAGTTCCAGTGTCACCGGCATGGATGCCCCGCCGGCTGTGGGGACCGGGCGGCGCGGGTCGTAGAGGTAGGTGTCGTGCCCGGCGCCGGTAGGCGGTTCGGTCGTCAACGTGCCGTCGCCGCCGGCTGTGTTGGCGTGGCCGGTGCTGCTGAGGTGGTAGTCGGTCCACTGCGTGTCGGGCAGCGGCCACTCCTGCTCGTCGCGCCACTGGTCGATGCCCATCACGAAGATCTTCACCGGTGCCACGTCGTCCAGAGCGGTGGTGTCGCCGCGCAGCCAGCGGTCGAAGAACTTCACGTGCAGGCCGGTCAGGCCCAGCATCTGGGCACTGGCCAGCGGGCCGAAGGAGCGGTCGGGATAGACGCCGGTCGATGACATGTGATCCCACGGACCGATGATCAGCCGCTGCCCCTCACGTGCCTGCGCACTGCCCGCCTGCCTGCGGGCAGTCGTGTAGGTGCGCACGGTCTGCCCGATGTACAGGTCGTACCAGCCACCGATGTTGAGCGCCGGGGCCGTGACGTTCTTGAGCTCGGGCGTGAGCTCCATGGCGTCCCAGTACCCGTCGTGGGACGGGTGGGCCATCCAGTCGTCCCACCACTTCCCGTACTCCTCCAGGACCGGAACCTCACCCGTCGGCAGCACCTCGTTCAGCGGCTCCGGGAACAGGAACGCCTGACCGAGCTGCTGCAGCTGCGACACGGAGCCCTCGCCGGCCGCCAGGGACCGCTGCGCGTCGGCCGCGTACATCATGGCGTTCCACACCGTGACCAGGCTCAGTGACAGCGCACCGCCCGCGGAGAACCAGGGCGCCTCATAGTTGTCGATCGAGGTGAAGGCCGGCGCGATCGCCTTGAGCGCGGGAGTACCGGTCACGGCGGTCTCCCACTGGACCATCCCCAGGTAGGACGCCCCGTACATGCCCACCGCGCCGTCCGACCACGGCTGGTCAGTGATCCAGGCGACGGTGTCCTCACCGTCGGCCCGGTCGGCCATATGAGGAACGAACTCGCCCTCCGAGCGGTGGGTGCCCCGGCAGTCCTGCACCACCACGGCGTAACCGGCCTCCAGCAAAGCGGGGAGATTGGGCAGGATTCCCCCCAAAGTGATGCCCATCACGTCCTTGCCGTACGGCATGCGCACGAGCAGCGTCGGCCCTTGCCCCTCGGTCGGATGCCACACGTTGGCGGCCAGGGCCACGCCGTCACGCATCGGAACCCGGGCATCTATGTCGTATACGTGCTGCATCGGCGCTCCTCGTTGAGCTGACGGTGTTGCTGCGGTGCGGGTACGTTAAGAGGTACTCTCGTACCCTGTCAATTACCAAGATGCTTCGTGACTGACCACCGGTGCGGGTTCCTCCGCCCGGCACCGGCGGCAGATCGCCCAACGACGGGAACCGCCCGGCGGAACCCGGGGGGAAGTTGTGACGGTGGGTGGCAACACGCCAGGTCGAGACATCAGCGGTGGCTGCTGGACCCTTCGTCGTAGGCATGGGAGTTCTCCAGCACCGGGTCTCGGTGTGCCTGCTTTGGTGACTGCACGGATGGCCGCGCAGTCGCCCGCCGGCAGTAGCCGGACGAGAGGCGCTGAAAAAGGGTGACGACCCACCAGACCGTTTGCATCTCAGTGCGCCGTCGGCCACATTCACGCAGGTCAGACATAGTTTCCGCAGGGTGACTGCCTGAAAGCCCAGGACACCCGGCCAGCGCAGACACTTCAAGTGGACCGACTGGTCGCAGTAGTCTGCCCTGCGAAAAGCGCCGACCAAGAGAGCATGTGCGGTTTGGCATCAGCGCAAAAAGTCCTGACCCGTATTCATGCAGGTCAGGACTTGATCCGGAGTGGTCCTCGTGCAGTGCAGTGCCACGCCATCGAGTGGGCCAGGCCGTTGGTCGTGAGCATGCCGAGCCAGTCAGGCGATGTGGGGCATCACGGACAGCATGGCGGCGAACTTGCGCACCAGGTCATGCGCTTCCAAGGTGCGCCCGGGCGGGCAGTGACGTCGCTGTCAGCACGGGATATCAGTTGCTTCGCGTGGAGCCACGACAGTGCTGCGTACTGGTTGCCGGCGGGGTCAGATGACGCGGTCGGCCACCCGTACCCGCTCGGCTGCCTGGAGCGCGGTTCGCAGCTCGGCAGCGGGAACGGGGCGGCCAGGCGCTGTGAAAATCTGCGTATCGGGCGTGGAGGGATCGGCAAGGTAGAGGCGGGTGTAGGCGGTGGCATCGGGTTCGAAGCGCCAACTCTGCGCGAGCGAGCCGGTGTCGATGGTGTCGAATCCCAGTCGGTTGATCAGCGTCGCCGCGTCGGTTTTCGCGCCGGCGTCGTCACCGGCGATCGGCAGTGCGGTGCGGTCGGCGGCCCCCGGGTTCTCCGAGGGGCGGGCCAGCTGGGGGATGTGGTGAGCCAGGATGCTGTTGAACGCCTTGACCAGCCGGGCTCCCTCGAAGTGCCGGTGGACCAGCTCACTGGTGGTGACCTTGTCATCGTCGAGCTCGGCGATCCGGCCGTCGCGGGAAGGGTAGTAGTTGCTGGTGTCCAGCACTGTCTTGCCCGCGAGCAGTGCGGCCGGGACGGCGGTGTGCGCAGTGAGCGGTACAGACAGCAGGACGAGGTCACCAGCCTGGGCCGCCTGCTCGACCGTGCCGGCCGTGGCCAGCGGGCCCAGCTCGGCGATGAGGCCGGCGAGGCTCTGCGGGCCTCGGGAGTTGGACACCACGACGGGGATGCCTGCCGCGACCGCGAGGCGCGCGACGGCGGCGCCGATGTTTCCGCTTCCGATGATGCCGAGGGTGGTCATGTCTACTCCTGCTTTGGATTGAGGGAGGGGGGCCATGTCGTGCAGTGGTCACGGCGGCGCCGGCACCGATACCGCTCCGGAACCGGCCTTTACCGGCGCGCAGACCGGACCTGAAGACCCGGCCGGCGTGCCGGCCGGCCGTCGAACCGGAACACGGGGACCTGTCCAGCGAGGGCGGCGAACTCATCCGAAGTGGCGGGCCGCAGCATGGACAGGCGCAACCGTGAGTCCTCAGTCCGCCTGGAGGAAGGGGTAATCGGTGTAGCCCTCTGCGCCCGGTACGTAGAACAGTTCCGGCCGCGGCTCGTTCTCGGGATGCCCGTTCCGCCAGCGCTCGACCAGGTCGGGGTTGGCGATGAGAGCCCGGCCCACGACCACGGCGTCGGCGTGCTCGGCCTCGATCCGCTGTATCGCGTCCTCGCGGGTGGTCTGCCCTCCGAGGAAGCCGCTGTTGACAAGCAGCTTGCCATCGAAGCGCTGCCGCAGCTCCTGGACCAGCTCGCCGCCCGGCTCGGTGTGCAGGACGGAGAGGTAGGCCAGGTGCAGCGGGCGCAGTTGGTCCACCAGGGTGCCGTAGGTGGCCAGGACGTCATCCCGGTCGGTCTCGAAGACGTCCGCGAGGCTGATCTCCGGCGAGATCCGCAGCCCGACCCGCTCGACACCGACGGCCTCGGCGACCGCCGTGACCACCTCGACGACGAAGCGAGCCCGGTTCTGCGGCGAGCCGCCGTATTCATCGGTGCGCTGGTTGGCCGCCGGGGAGAGGAACTGGTGGAGCAGGTAGCCGTTGGCGCCATGGATCTCCACGCCGTCCGCTCCCGCCTCGATGGCCCGGCGGGCCGCGGCGACGAAGTTCTCCAGGGCTGCCCGGGTCTCTGCAGTGGTCATGGCTTCCGGTACGGGGAAGGGCTGCTCGCCCTTCTCTGTGAACGTCTTGCCGTCTATGGCGATCGCGCTGGGGGCGAGAACGCGACGGCCGCCGTTGACGTCGGGGTGTGCGGCGCGGCCGGCGTGCATGATCTGCAGGACGATGCGGCCGCCCTGGGCGTGCACCGCCTCGAACACCCGCTGCCAGCCGGCCGCCTGCTCGTCGGTGGCGATGCCCGGCGCGCCGACCCATCCCTGCGACGCGTGGTCGGGGTAGGTGCCCTCGGTGATGATCATTCCGACGCTCGCCCGCTGCCGGTAGTACTCGACCATCAGGTTCCCGGGGATGCCGGTGGAACCGGCCCGGACCCGGGTCAGCGGTGCCATGACGATGCGGTTGGCGAGCTCGATCTTCCCGAGGGTGACCGGGGAGAAGAGTGACGGAACAGAGGAAATTTCTGAGGTGTTGACGGGCATGGGTGTCCTTCTGCAATGCGGTGGAGAACGGGGGGAAGGCCATTCCGGTCCTTCACTGTAGCCCATGTACGCATCAACGCGAACATGAGTTACGGTGAAGGAACAGGCCCGGCCGGAAGAAGGCAGCCCGGCGTGCCCTTCCTCCTCCCCCTCCCCGCAAGGAGAACCACGGCATGACCACTGTCGCCGCGTACGCAGCCCCTGCCGCCAAGGCTCCGTTGGAGCGCACCACCATCGAACGTCGCGCGGTCCGGGAGCACGACGTACTGATCGACATCAAGTTCACCGGTGTCTGTCACACCGACGTCAGCCAGGCCCGCGAGGGCTGGGGCAAGGCCATCTTCCCGATGGTCCCGGGCCACGAGATCGCAGGCGTCGTCTCCGAGGTCGGCCCCGGCGTCACCAAGTACAAGGTCGGCGACCGCGTGGGCGTCGGCTGCCTGGTCGACTCCTGCCGCGAGTGCGACAACTGCAAGGCCGGCCTTGAACAGATGTGCACCAACGGCGGTATGACCCCCACGTACGGCGCCATCGGCCGTGACGGCGAAGTCACCTACGGCGGCTACGCGCAGAAGGTCGTCGTCGACGAGAACTACGTCGTGCGCATCCCCGACGGCCTCTCCCTCGACGTGGCCGCGCCGCTGCTGTGCGCCGGCATCACCATGTACTCCCCGCTGAAGCAGTGGGGTGTGGGCCCCGGCAAGAAGGTCGCCATCCTCGGCCTGGGCGGTCTCGGCCACATGGGCGTCAAGATCGCACACGCGATGGGCGCGGAGGTCACCGTCCTGTCGCAGTCTCTGCACAAGAAGGACGACGGCCTGCGCCTGGGCGCCGACCACTACTACGCCACCGGCGACCCAGCCACCTTCCAGGAACTGGCGGGCAGCTTCGACCGCATCTTCTCCACCGTCTCGGCGCCGCTGAACTTCGACGCCTACCTCAGCCTGCTCAAGATGCCCGGTGCGCTGGTGAACGTCGGTGTCCCCGAGGAGCCGATCTCCCTCAACCTCTTCTCCCTCATCTACGGCAACAAGACCCTCGCCGGTTCAGCGATGGGCGGCATCGCCGAGACCCAGGAAATGCTCGACTTCTGTGCCGAGCACGGCCTCGGCGCAGAGATCGAACTCATCGCAGCGTCCGAGATCAACGAGGCGTTCACGCGAATGGAAGCCAGCGACGTGCGCTACCGGTTCGTGATCGACAACGCGACCATCTGAGACCCACCGCACCCGCCGCACCCGCCGCACCCGCTTTGACATGTGACTTACCTCAAGAACGGAGCACACCCCATGACCGCAACAAAGGCGAACGAGTCCAGGACGCGCCAGAGCGAACCCGCTGCGGAGGTCGTCGGCCGCCTTCGCGCGACGTTCAACACCGGCGTCACCCGCGGACTGGACTGGCGCGTCAACCAGCTGCAGCGGCTGCGGGCGATGCTGGTCGAAAACGAGAAGGAGCTGCTCGAAGCGCTCTGGGCGGATCTGAGGAAGAACACCACCGAGGCGAAGATGGCGGAGATCGACCTCACCGTCGGTCACATCGACGAGACGCTGGCGAGCCTCGAGAACTGGCTTCAGCCCCGCCCGGTGGAGGTTCCTGCCCTCTTCGGTCCCACGACAACGGCTCACACCAAGTACGACCCGCTCGGGGTCGTCCTGGTGATCGGCACGTGGAACTTCCCGGTGCATCTCCTCATCGATCCCATCATCGGCGCACTGGCCGCCGGAAACACCGTGGTGGCCAAGCCGAGCGAGATCTCGGTGCGCACCTCGGCGGTGCTTTCCCGCCTCCTGCGCCAGTACTTCGACGCCGACGTCCTCACCGTGGTCGAGGGAGGCGCCGAGGAGACCACGGCCCTCCTGGCCCAACGCTTCGACCACATCTTCTACACCGGCAACGGCACGGTCGGCCGGATCATCATGGCCGCAGCGGCCAAGAACCTCACCCCCGTCACGCTTGAACTCGGGGGCAAGTGTCCGATCTTCGTGGCGCCCGACGCCGACGTGGACGAGGCTGCGAAGCGGCTGGTCGGAGGCAAGTTCTTCAACGCGGGACAGGCGTGCGGAGCAGTGGACTACGTTCTGGCTGATTCGGCCACCGCTGCCGCGCTGATTCCCGCCCTCCGCACGGCGCTCGAAGCCCAGTTCGGCTCCACACCGCAGACCGCACCCGACTACGGCCGGATCGTCAACCAGCGGCATTTCGACCGGCTCACCCGTCTGCTGGACTCCGGCCAGGTGGCGGTGGGAGGCCAGCACGACCGTGACGACCTGTACATCGCACCGACGGTCCTCACCGACGTCGACCCCGCATCACCGGTCATGAAGGAGGAGATCTTCGGTCCGATCCTCCCCATCATCGAAGTCGCCGACCTCGACGCCGCCATCGACTTCATCAACGAACGCGACAAGCCGCTCGCGCTCTACGCCCTCACCAGGTCCGAGGCCACCAAGTCACGCCTGGTGAACGAGACGTCCTCCGGCGGCCTCGCCTCGGGGCAGCCGGGGACGCACGTGCTCCTGCCTGGCCTGCCTTTCGGGGGCGTCGGCGAAAGCGGCATGGGCCACTACCACGGCCTGTACTCCCTCGAGGCGTTCAGCCACATCAAGGCTGTCGTGGACGTGCCGCTCAGCTAGCGAGGCGCCGCAGGTCCACCGAGCGGCTCCCCGCAGGGCTGAAGATCACTCCACGGGTGGAGGCGGGCACCGGCCGTCCCGTCGGGCAAGGCCCGCTCGGCGGGCGCCGCGCGGTGCTGCGCGGGCCCGGCGCGGCCGAGGAGCGTGAGGGCCGCCTCGGGCCCCAAGTCCCGGCGGGCCGCGGCGACTTCTTCGAGGTCCCAGACCGCCTGGCCGACCACGGTGCGGCGGTTACCGCTGCGCTCGATGGTGCCACGCACCAGCAGCAGCCCGGAATGGAAGGTCTTCTGCGCGCGCTCCGCGTGGTTGTCCTCGAAGAGGGCCAAGTCGATCATGCCCGAGCCGTCCTCCAGCGTCACGGAGATCACGCGCTTGCCGGACGGGATCGGCGGGGTATGGGGGGGGGCAGCGCGCACACCGGTGACGAAGGCCGGCTGACCAGCGTGCAGCGACTGCAGATGCTTGGCGTCGCTGGAACGCCTTCACTGCGCGCCTCGGTCCCTCACGAAGCCGTGGAGAGCTGCGGGCAACACAGCTGGACTTGACACAGAATCGACGCGGTAGATCTCGGTGATCTTGCCGTCAATCACGCGGACGATGTCGGTGCCCTTGATGTCGACCGGGTTGCCGCTGGCGGGGAACCCGAAGGCGTCTCCCGTGTGGGTCCCGGTCACCCGCCAATGCAGGACCACCCAGCCGTCGGCAAGCTCCTGCTGGAACAGGATCCGGTGCTGCGTGCCGGTGAATCCGTCACGGACCGTGGCGATCAGCGCTCGCATGCCGTCGATGCCCGAGGCGGCGTCACCAGCGGGGTTGTGGTCGATCACATCCGGGGCGAACACCTCGTCCGCCCCGGCGCCGTCGCCGGTGCCGTACAGCTCAAGATATCTCGCTTGAGGTGTTGGCCGTGCTGATCGCAGCCATGAGGTCCTCCATGGTCTGTGGTGCGGGCTGCACCGGCTACAGTTCCGCAGCCGAACCAGTTACTTCAATTGAACCAATGGAGCGAGCGCGAGTGATCCGGAACACTCTCCTACCGAGGTGCCCGATCGCCTGGTTCCTGACCACGCCGGGCCAGCCCGGGCGACGCCGATCGTGCGGGAACTGAACTGCTGATCGGTCCGAAAACGCTTCACCGAACTGCGGGCTGCACCACCGGCCGGCAGCTCGCAGCCTGCTCACCGAGGGCCGTGCGCGGTTATTCAAATCGTCGCGCAGCGGATACCGAGCCGCCGTTCGATCTCCCGTTTACGACTTGTGCTTACAACTTGCCCGTCCTGAAATCTGCGCTGCTCTTGAGGACGGCGGAGTCCATGTTCCAGTTCTCTGGCTGGACCCTCTCCCAGAGGCTTCCCTTACCGAGTTCCCTTCCCAACTGGTCTTCGCGACGGAACCACTCCTCAGCGCTTCTGATCCTGTTGGGGTGGATTTCGTCGAGCAGGGCGTAGTCCCTGGCGATGATTCCATGCTTCCAGACGTTCCAGAAGCCCGTGAAATTGTCGCGGAAGCTCATGGTGCTCTTGTCGTTGGGATCGGCGTTGTATCCGGCAGGGTGATCAGCGATCCCCTCCAGATCCGGACTGTTCCAGTAGGTTTCCAGATCGGTGTCGATGTACTGCGCCGGATGTCCGGTGACCTTCTCGAATGCTGCAGCCATTTCGGTGTAGGTCATGTGCTCGATGGCGACTTCGAGGTCCATGCCGTTGGCCCGTTCCGGATGGTCGAAGAGCCAGCGGACATAGAATCCGCAGTCTTCGAGAGCCACATGCGGAACGGCGCCCTCGCCGAGCGGGACTCGCCACGTGACAACACCGTCCTCGATGGCGGGTTGCATGGGTGTGAGCGGCGAGATCACCATCTCGATGTAGGGACCCGACGTAAAGACCGCTGCCCCCATCCGGTCCCTGTTCTTTTCGTTCTGGAACAGTACCCATTCGGCCATGCGACCCTTGCCGTCATAGTGGCCGGTGCGGAACCTGGAGTCGTAGCCTGATTTCTTGAGGGCGTAGTCGAGGTTTCCGTAGACGAAGAACTTGATTCCTTCTTCGATCGCTATCTCGTAACTGCGGAAGGCCCAGTAGGTCTCGGTCTTCTCACCGGTGTTGAACCCGTCGATGTTGATGAACGCCCCGTCACAGCCGCGAAATCCTTCGCGCAGCACGTCCTCGTCGGCGAATGACCCTTCGAGGATGGAGACGTTGCCGAGCGCGAGGAGAGCCTGGGCCCGGGCGGAGGTGGCGTCCCGTGTGAGGACCCGGACGGAGTACTTCTTGTCGGCGACGAGAGCACGAACGATGGGCATCCCTTGAGCCCCCGTGCCGCCTACCACGAAGATGGTCGAGGTGGCATGAGTAGACATGATCTTTGACTCCGAGGTTGAGTATGGACGCGCTCGGCGCACGCTGTTGCCGGCGCGTTCGGGGCTGATTCCTACAACAACTTGGCGATCAACGGCACCGGCTGGCTGACGCCGCGCGGGCGTGGGCCATGGAACAGCGGAAACCAATCGGTTTCCAGCACGGTACACCGATCGGTTTCTAGCGGCAAGCGCCCGTATCCAGATCTTGGCCATCGACTGGTGCGGAGGCGCCTGTGCGCCCGCAGAAAGGACGCACCGCGGACTACCAGGAGGCCAGGGCCAGTTCAAGGATGAGGAAGTTGGGGATCGTGAAGTCGGGTTGGAGACTGACCGAAAGGGCGATCGGGCCGAGCCGCATCCGGTGGACCCGGGGGCGAGCACGTCGCCTTCGACACGGCCGACCATGCCATCGGGCCTGACGCAGAGCCCGCGCTCCCCCGTCACCTGCCTCACTAACACGCCGCTTGCGAAGGAGCTGTACGACCTGCGGCATTCGGCGCTGTCCGATGGTATGGCCCAGTTCCGCGTCATGTTCCGGGTCAATGACCGGAGGGGCCCGTCGACCGCGCGCTCCATTCAGGCCGTCGCGGTCACGCGACCGCGTTCAGCAGGTCGGCCACCACCTCCGGGTTCTCCAGTGCGATGAAGTGGTCTGCTCCCGGCACCTGCGTGAAGTCGGCGGCGGGCAGCAGCTGCTTGTTGGCTTCCCGGTCCGAAGGCCGCGACCAGTCGTTCTCCCCGTAGACGAGATGGACGGGGGCCTTGACCTCGGGGTAGCGCGAGCGGGCCGCGATGAGGCTGGGCATGTTCCGGTACAGAGCGCGGGCAACGGCCGGGAAGCCGGGACGCCTGCCTGACTGGAGGAGTTCGCCCAGGTAGTCCTCCCGGAAAGCGGCCTTGTCACCCACGCCGCCCTGCAGGATTCTGCGAAGAATGGGCTTGGGCTCCTGGCTGGCGATCACGGGACCCACCCCCGGAGCGATGATCCCGCCGACCACCACACGGGCGAGGAGACCGGAGCGGGCGATTCCATCGCGGTAGTCGTACGGGTTCACCGCGACGACGCGCCGTACCCGCTCCGGGAGATCGGCCGCGGTGGTCAGGGCGAGCACCCCGCCCAACGACTCCCCGACCAACGTCACGTCGTGGAGGTCGAGTTCGGTGAGGAGCCGTTCGACGCCCGCGCGCAGCGCCGGCTCTTCGTACGACGCACCGGGCACGATCTCCGAATAGCCCATCCCCGGCAGATCGAGGGCGTACACGGTGTACTGATCCGCGATCAGCGGCACGAGGAAACGGAAATGCTCGGCCTGCGTGCGCAGAGTGTGCAGCAGGACCAGGGGAGCACCGGTGCCCGCTTTGAGGTAGCGCAGGGTGCCCTCGCGGCTGCGGCTTCCTGCGCGCGGGGCGACGGTGTGGCTGGTGGTCCGCGGAATGTGAATCGTGGGACGTGACTCCTGGTCGGGCATATCGCCGTTTCCTTCTGGGTGAACTGCGCATGGGTGATGCGGATACGGTCGGACAGGCGGGGGTGGCGCGCGGTCACACCCTCACTGTGGTCCGCGGCCTACTTGGCCAGCTGGGTGTACAGGTCGGCCAGGTCGCCGGCGAGGCCTGCCTTGACCTGCCGCGAGATGTCGTCGGCGAGCACCTCGTACGCTCCCGTCTCGACGCCGTCGAGGGCGAGTGCGGCGACGTCACGGGGGTCGGACTTGGGGGCGTCGACGCCGGCCGCCAGGTCGGTGTCGACGTAGCCGACGTGCAGTCCGGTGACGGTGATGCCGCGTGGCTCAAGCTCCAGGCGCAGGGGGTTGCTCTGTGACCACAGGGCGGCCTTGGAGGCGCTGTAGGAGCCGCCGAGCGCCAGCCAGGACAGCACGGAGTGCACGTTGAGGAGGTGGCCGCCGCCGTTGCGCTCGATGACCGGCACGAAGGCCCGGGTGAGCAGCAGCGGGCCGTAGAAGTTGGTCTCGAACTCGCGGCGCACGTCGTCGACCGGAGAGTCCAGGAAGGACGCGCCGACCGCGGCACCCGCGTTGTTGATCAGCACGGTGACATCGTCCGCCTGCGCGGCGGCCGCCGCCACGGAGGCCGGGTCGGTGACCTCCAGTGCCACCGGGACCGCGTACGGGTGCGTCACGCTGCGCGGGTCGCGGGCCGTGGCGTACACCTTGCCGGCCCCACGCGCATAGAGCTCCTCCACCAGGGCCTTGCCTATCCCGCGGCTGCCACCGGTGACGAAGACGTTCGCGCCCTTGAGTGCAGTCATGACGTGCTCCAAAGTGGAAAGAGACGGGAAACTGATCGGTTTCCAATACAGTAAACCGATCGGTTTCATGACGCAAGTCAAAGCAGGAACTGCTCCCCGGGCGCCCCCACCGGCCGGACTCGGGTAGATGTGCGATCACGTTCGGCCGCTGCAGGGTCAGACGGTCAACCGGTGAGCAGTGCGCCTTGGGGCGCGGGACCTTCGCAGCGTCGGCGGGGCGGCGGCGAAGGCGTGGCGGAGTGCTGCCCTGAAGCACGACAACCCGGCTTCACGGCAGCCGACGCCCCGTGACGCCGGGACGATGACCCTTTGGTTCGCACTCCTTGAGGCGACAAGGGGCTGCACCACACCCCCTGCCGAGAAGACGCCCGGGAGGATCGCGACCCCCACATGGAAGGGTGCGGCCACACCGGTAAACCGATCGGTTTTCATTCTCGGAAATCCAAGGTAGCCTCGCATCATGACCACACAGGCGAAGCCGACGCCGCGAGAGCGGCTGCTGCAGGCGGCGTCCACGCTCGCCTACCGCGAGGGCCTCGGTGTAGGCGTCGAGGCCTTGTGCAAAGCGGCTGGGGTGTCCAAGCGGTCGATGTACCAGCTATTCAAGAGCAAAGATGACCTGCCGGCGGCGAGCCTGGAGCGACGAGCCGCTTACTACGCTGTCCGTCTCCTGCCTGAGGCGGGCGACCGGCGTTCCGCCCGGGAGCGGATCCTGCACGTCTTCGAGCAGCTGGAGTCGCAGGCGGGAGCGCCCGAATTCAAGGGCTGTGCGTACCTGGCTGTGCAGATCGAGGTGAACGATCACAGCCACCCCGCCAGCCGGGTGGCCCACCGGGTCAAGGGGAACCTGACGGCCTTTTTTCAAGCCGAGGCCGAACAGGGTGGGGCGAGCGATCCGGAACTGCTGGCCCGGCAGCTGATGGTGGTCTTCGACGGCGCCGGCGCTCGTGCGGGGATCGGCGCCGACAGACTGACGGGGCTCGTCGCTCCCACTGTGGCCACCCTGCTCGATGCCGCAGACTTGCGCTGACGCATCGCCATCACCCCAGCACCTCATCCGCGTGGTCTCCATCGCACCAGGCCTCTTCGACACCCCGCTCATGGCAGGACTGCCCCAGGAGGCCCGTGACTCCCTCGGGCGGCAGGTCCCTCACCCACCCCACGCGCCTCGCCGATCCGGCCGAGTTCGCCGCCCTGGCGCGACACATCGTCGAGAACCCCATGCTCAACAGCGAGGTCATCCGCCTCGACGGCGCCATCCGCACGGCACCGCGCTGACCGACGAGACGGGCACGGGGCGCCGTCGAGGCGGATGCTTCGCAGCCGGGCCGTGAAGACGTTTTCCCCGGCCTGCCTCGAATGATGCAGAGCGCAAAGGCCGTGCGGCAGCCGGTTCGGTGGGCCTTGCCGCTGGCCTGCCCGCGGACTCTGACCAAGCCGGCCTCTGCCGCTCGCGCCTACAACCAGCCGATCTCGACGCGCCCCGAAACGCTCCTGATGCAGATGCGGGGATACGCGATCGTGACGGCCGCCGAGGCGCAGGGCGATGACCTGATCGGTGAACTCGTCCGGGCCGGCTGGATGAGGATCTGGGAGGCCGTGCGCCTGTCGCTCGGCGCCGATAGCGAAGAGATCGCGAGCTTCTTCGCCTGCGGCATGCTCGGCAACGCCCTTGCGGCCATTTGCTTCCCCTGAGCACCGGACAGTAAGGGAGCGTTCCGGAAACGCGACGCGTCAGCGCATGCCTGCCGTGTCGAGCAGGGTGGTCACTGTGGGCGCGATGAGCCCCGGCAGTTCGTCGGCACCGATTCCCGCGCGGGCGCTGGCGCCGTCGAAGACCAGGATCAGCTGCCGGGCCAGCAGGTCGGGATCACTCGCGCCACCCTTCTCGGCCTCGGCACGGAGGAAACCTGTCAGGTTCGCCTTGATCCGGTGGGCCACCCGGCTCGCGGGGTGGCTCTGATCCTTGAGTTCAACCTGGACAGCCAGGTACCGGCAGCCTCGGAACTCGGGCGCACCCGACTGCGACTCCAATTGCTCGAAGACATACAGGATCCGCTCGCGGGGTGAACGGCCGTCGTCCGCCGGGGGCAGGAGCCCGGCCACGAAGGCGGCGGCGCGTTCCTCCAGGCTTGCTGCCAGCAGTTCATCCTTGCTCTCGAACAGCTGGTACATGGAGCGCTTCGACACTCCGGCTGCCTTGCACAGGGCGTCGATGCCGATGCCGACACCATCTCGGTAGGTGAGCGTGGCCGCTGCCTCCAGCAGCCGCTCTCTGGTACTTGGCTTCACTACGGTGGTCATACTGCGAGGTTAACTCGATGTGGACGAAATGGAAACCGATCGGTTTTTTTTGCCGCTTTGCCAGGGCTACCGTGGCACCGCCCACGGCGAGCGGGCATGTCAGTACGGTTCCGCTACGCCGGGGCTGCGCTCTTCTCGGGCTTGGCCTCGGCGGGGTCGCGTCGCGGCCCCTGGCGGCCGGGACCAGCCCGTCACTCCCGAAGCCGAAGAGTGTGGCCGCGACGAGGCCGACGACCATCCTCACCCAGCCCCGGTCCAGGCCCGCGCCACCTGGGCGCCATTGCAGAGGATCGAGCGAACTCCGCCGGTGATCCGCCGCAGCGGCTCGGACTCCGTGAGGAAGCGCAGCAGACGGGCAGCAACTTGAGCGAGTGATGGCACCGACCGCCGGACAGCGCATCGCGACACAGAACGACGTGACCACCAACATGCCGGGGCTTGCCGAACACGGCAAGGAGGTCAGCGACCGATCCCGGAGACCGCGATGGCGCACGCCGAGTACGGCAGCAGCAGAACGCAAGAGGCAGCCACCCTATGAGGCCAACCGCACCCGGCATGACCAGCGTGCCCATCAGCTGCGTAAATTCACACATCGTGGATCCGAGGCCGTGTTGACGGACGGTGCCCGCTAGCTGCGATGATCAGATTCCTCAAGACGGATCACGGGGGCAGAGGTGGGGCCATCTCGGAGACGCCCCGTCCTCCTTCGCCGATCTGCGCCTGGAGGGCACCAGTCACCGCAGGCAACAAGACATTTCCCACTGCCACTCGTTGTGATCAACTACGCTCCTCGTCGGATCGGACTCAGTGGGCGATGACGGGCTCGCCCTCTGATGGCGCCAGAGCCTTGTTCGGCATCAGGAACGCCGTGAGTACCGCGCCGACCACGAAGATCCCGGCACCCCAGGCCAGGGTGGCCGTGTAGCTCTCGACCCCGGCCCGCGCCACGGTCAGCGCGCCGGGCTTGTGCGAGGACAGGTAGTCGGTCGCGGCCGATGAGGCAACGGTGGTCAACAGCGCCGTGCTGATCGAGCCGCCCACCTGCTGGCTGGTGTTGATCAGCGCCGAGGCGACGCCCGCGTCCTCGTGATGCACGCCCGCGGTCGCACCCTGGAACGCGGTGGTCATCACCGCACCGATACCGAGACCCAGCAGGATCATGCCCGGCATGATGTCGGCGACATAGGCGCTGTCCAGCGTGAGCCGGGTCAGCAGAGCCATGCCGGACGCTGAGACCAGGAAGCCGGCGCTGACCACGATCTTCGGGCCGACCTTGGGCAGCAGCAGCGAAGGCACCGTGGTCGACGAGGCGACGATGCCGCCGACCATCGGCAGGAACGCCAGACCGGCCTCGATCGGCGAGTAGCCGATGCTGGCCTCCAGGTAGTAGGTCAGGAACAGGAAGATCGAGAACATCCCCATGCCCAGGACGAACACGGCAAGGAACGAACCGCCGCGGGTCCGGTCCAGCACGACGCGCAGCGGCAGCAGCGGATGCGCGACCCTGAGCTCCAGCCAGACGAACACCGCGAGCAGCACCACACCGCTAATCATGGAGCCGAGGGCGACCGGGTCGGTCCAACTGGTGGATTCGACGTGCGCGAACCCATAGACGATGCCGAACAGCGCGGCGCTCACCGTGACGGCGCCAGGAATGTCGATCTTGGGTCGCTCAGTGACCACGGGCTTGGCCAGCAACAGCAGCGCACCGACCAGCGCGACGCCCGCGAAGACGACGTTGACGTACATCACCCAGCGCCATGACGCCCATTCGGTGAGCATGCCGCCGAGCAGGAGTCCGACCGCGGCGCCCGCACCGGACAACGCGCTGAAGATGCCGAACGCCTTCGGCCTTTCGGCCGGGTCGGTGAAGGTCACGCTGAGCAGCGAGAGCGCCGCGGGCGCGAGCAGCGCGGCGAAGAGGCCCTGGGCCACCCGTGCCGCGACGAGGATCTCGAAGCTGCCGGCCGCGCCCCCGATGACGGACGCGGCCGCGAAACCGATCAGGCCGGTCACGAAGGTCGTACGTCGGCCGAACAGGTCACCGAGCCGGCCCCCGAGCAGCAGCAGGCTGCCGAACGCCAGGGCGTACCCCGTGATGACCCACTGCCGGCTGCCGTCACTGAAACCGAGGTCGTGCTGCGCTTCGGGCAGCGCGATGTTCACGACGGTCGCATCGAGAGTGACCATGAGCTGTGCCACGCCAAGCACGACGAGCACCAACCAGCGCACGGCATGTGAGCCGCGGCGGCCCGAGTCTGTTTTCCCGGAGGCGGGCGCCCCACGATCGAAGGTGGTAGTCATGTTTTCCCTTGGCTGCTGGTCATGGGCTGCAGACCGGCCGGAAACCGATCTGTTTCCACATAGGAAAACAGATCGGTTTCCATGGCGCAAGCGAACGAGGTGTCTCTGACCCCGTGAGCAACCAGACAGCACCGACGCCCACGCCTGCCGCCGGTGTTGTCTCGACGCCTGACCGGCTGCTCGACGTCCGCGCAGCCGTTCCACGAACAGAGCGACCGCATCCGCGTCGACATGCCGTGCCGCGCCGCTGGGGTGTCGCCGCCCTGGAACCGCGTCACCGCCGCGGCGCGCCCGCGCCGAAGACGGCATCTGCGCCGCCCGCGCCACCGGCCTGCACAACTTCCCGCTCCACGACATGGCGCAGAACCAGATCTGACTGGAGAGCATGCCGAACTCCAGCCGACCAGCACGTTCCCTTCCCTGCGAACAGCACAACCCCACCGGAGCCGTGGAACCCGGCGGGCACCCGGCGCGACAGCCGGGCCCTCACGCTGCCCGCCATCAGCCCAACAAGCCGAAACGGCTCGCCAGTTCAACTGGCGAGCCGTCACGAAATGCTGAGGTCAAGGCTTGAGCACCGCCAGTACGTCATCGAGCGAAACGCCGGCGGGGTCACTCATATCGGAACCATCGAACGTCTGCCAGACATAGGACGCCGTCCCGTTCTCCCGCAGCGGATGCAAGTCGGCCAAGTCCGGATCGTCCCGGAAGCTGTTAAACGCCTCTTCGGACTCCCATTCAACAAGAAACAGAACCTGCCGCGGTGCGAGGTCACCGGCTACGCTGCTCCGGAAACGGCCAAACGCCACAATTCGGCCACCATACTTCGGAGCCACTTCGGGCAGACGGCTGAAATACGCAAGGTACTTCTCGCGACCACGTCGAACATATTCAGGGCGTAAAACTTCTTGTTCTGCGGATTCTCACTCATGCCAATACTCTCTTCGGTCTCAGAAAACTGGTGTTTGTCGCTCTAGGCGGGCACTGGGCTGGCAGCAGGACGCCGGCTTATTGTTGATGATGTTGACGTGGGTCGCGATGTGCGCCACCCCAGAGACCGGCTATGAAGAACACACTTTTAGCGCTCGCCTGAAGAATAAGGTCGCGGGAATCTCGGCATGCTGCCCTTCGGTGTCGCGCGGGGAAGCCATTCGTACTCCCAGCAATGAAATGGCCGCGCCCGTCTCCGCAACGAAAAACCGATCGGTTCAGCCTGCTCGTAAACCGATCGGTTTTCGCCCGCAAATCCCAGCGAAAGAGCGCCGCTCGATTGCCCCCGATGTCCGCGCGGAATGGCTGTTCGTGGCTGACACTCCGGCCACCGGCCGTGCTGCCACCTCCCGCCCTGGCTACTGAGCCTGAACTCGCGCTGTCGTGGCCGATGACAGGGTTTGATCCTCGCGGGCATGCCGGCGGTGGACTGGCCGCGGCTCACC
Organism: Streptomyces sp. NPDC060000; assembly: GCF_042737375.1. Taxonomy (NCBI): domain Bacteria; kingdom Bacillati; phylum Actinomycetota; class Actinomycetes; order Kitasatosporales; family Streptomycetaceae; genus Streptomyces; species Streptomyces sp. NPDC060000. The sequence goes on along the minus strand of NZ_JBHWUU010000031.1, from coordinate 20,201 downwards.
CAAGCACGCGGCAGTGTTCTGCTACGGAGCGTCCTGCGCGCGAGCAGAGAACCCATGTGCGCGATCACCAGCCCGCGCTCCCTCGCGGATGTCACGCCACATCGCATTACATTGATTCAATCAATATTGACGTGCACTACGTCAATCATGGACAGTCGAATCAAGTCCAAGGAGGGAACATGCCTACCAACCCAGCCGCGTCCACCTCGATCGATGTACCGCGAGGCCTCGCGGGCGTCATCGTCACCGACACCGCACTTGGTGACGTCAGAGGGCTGGAAGGCTTTTATCACTATCGCCAATACTCGGCCGTCGACCTTGCGCGGACCCGCGGCTTCGAGGACGTCTGGTACCTGATGGTCCACGGCGAACTGCCGGGGGCTGCGCAACTGTCCGCGTTCGCGGCGCAGACAGCACAACTCCGCCGCCTGCCCGATGACGTGCGCGCCGTATTGCCCGCCCTCGCCGCGGCGAGCGGCGCCTCCGGGCCGCTTGCCGGTCTACGGACCGCACTGTCCCTGCTCGGGGCCTCGAAGGGGTTCCGGCCGGTGTACGACATCGACGCCGACCAACGGCGCGCGGACACCGTCGCGGCCGCAGCGGCCGTACCCACGCTGCTGACGGCGCTGTACCGGCTCGGGCAGGGCCTCGAACCGGTGGAGCCGCGGACGGATCTGCCGTACGCCGCGAACTACCTCTACATGCTGACCGGTTCGGAACCAGACGCGGACCGGGCGAGGGCGATCGAGCAGTACTTGATCTCGACCATTGACCATGGATTCAACGCATCAACGTTCACGGCGAGAGTGATCGCATCGACCGGGGCGGACGTGGCGGCCGCCCTGGCCGGCGCGGTGGGGGCACTCTCCGGCCCCCTCCACGGCGGCGCTCCGAGCCGTGCGCTGGACACGCTGGATGCGATCGGCAGCCGGGACCGTATCGATCCGTGGATCCGGCAACACGTCCTTGCCGGGGACCGCATCATGGGCTTCGGCCACCCCGTCTACCGCACCGAGGATCCCCGTTCCCGCATGCTGCGTGGCATCGCGGAACAGTTCGGTGGTCCGCTGGTCGACTTCGCGGTCGAGGTCGAACAGCGCGTGGAGGCAATCCTGGCGGAACTCAAGCCCGGCCGCGAACTCCACACCAATGTCGAGTTCTACGCGGGCGTGGTCATGGAACTGTGCGGCCTGCCGCGGCAGATGTTCACCCCGACGTTCGCGGCCGCGCGAGTGGTCGGCTGGGGAGCGAACATCCTCGAACAGGCAGAGGACTCGAAGATCATCCGTCCGGCAGCGCGGTACGTCGGACCGCAACCGCCAGTGGCGGTGCCCGTGTCCTGACTCCTGCCTGAGGCGCTCAGGACGAGGTCCCAGGATACGTGTCCACGTGGACCGCTCCGAGCTGATGGAGGCTCCGGACCATTCTCTTATGGATGGATGGTTCCTGAGGCGAACCACTTGTGGAGTGTGGATTCCGCCCCGTCTGGGAGATCGTCGACGAACACGACAGCCAGGCCGCGCTGGGCTCGAGAACAGCACACGTAGAACAGGTTGCGTGACCGTTCTGTCCGGTCGGGTTTGTCGGTGCCAGCAAGCATTTTGCCGATGCTGTACCTGTTCCACGCGCGGTCGTCGACCACCACCAAGACATTCTCGAATTCGTCGCCTTTGACGCCGTGCTGGGTCGAGAACGGGGTGAGTTCGTCGATGAAGTACGTGACGCTGATGACTTCCCGGTAGGACACGCCGCGGAGGTTGTTCGAGAAGTCCGCTCGCCGCTGGTCGCGCTCGTCCAGGTCCGTTGCGGTTCTGCGGCGTTCGAGGTCTTTGAGCTTTCCTGGCATGGCGAGGAGATGGCCGTCGGCCATCCGGTCGAGCACGTCGCCGATGGTTCCGGTCGTGCTTACGGCGTCGATTGCACGGATGGCGTCACTGATGGCGCGTTTGTGGGCGTGACGGGTGATCCGTGTCCGTCCCTCATCCAGCAGGTCTGTCAGCCCGGCGAAGTCGTTGTTGCGGAACGCGGTGCTTATGGCCTCGATGCGGGTGAGGTACTGGATGTACGGCTCGCTGCGTGCCATGAGGTCGTCGGGACCGTAGCGGCCCAACTTTCGTTACTGCTCCAGGAGGTTGGCGTACTCCAGGGTGCCGGCTATCCCTCGGTGGGTGAGGAGCAGGTATTTGCTGTTCTCCCGTGTCCAGCCGTTCCGGGCGAGTATCGCTTCGGCAGCCGTCAGTCGCTCAGGGCCGGGTGAGATGCCACTGTTGAGAAACAGGTGGACCTCGCCTGTCTGCTGCTTGCCGACGGCGTCCTGGATGAGCTCAGGGCGCATCTGGTTGAGCACATCGACGACGGGAGGCGAGCACCGGTAGTTCTCGTTCTTGGTGATCTCGGTGAGGAGGCCGGGACGTTTCACCGCTCCGACGCCGGATTCGTAGATCTTCTGCATGGAGTCGCCGAAGAGACCGACCACGCATTTGTCACGGCCCGCGCCCGCCAGGTGGTCGAGTAGCAGCTGGATCGTCTTGGGAGAAGTGTCCTGGTACTCGTCGACAAAGATGACCGGGTACTTGCTGGCGATGATGCGTATGAGCTTGGGGTGGGATGTGACGAGGCGGAGCGACAGTGCGATGACGTCGTCGTGGGAGATGCGTCCCTCGCTCAGCCTGCGCCCGCGGTCGGAATATTCTATGGCCGGTGGAGCGGTGACGTCATCGAGGTCGTCCGGTCTGGTGAGGTCCTTGTTGTAGTCGAGGATCTGCTGCCAGAGCTCATGTTGGTAGGGCTGGATGGCACTCCACAGGAATTCGTGGATGGTGCCGACGTCGACGAGCGGGTCTGAGGCGATGCGTTCGTGGATCTTCTTCTTGGCGACGTTGGTGTAGGTGATGCAGGCGATCCGCCGGCCGTGTGCCTCCAGGTCCGCGCGGTGGTGGGTCAGGAGGTGCTGCAGGGCGCGTACCAGGGTGGTTGTCTTGCCGGCGCCGGCTCCCGCTTCGACGAGGAAGCTGCGCCGGGCCTCCAGCTCCGTGGCGACGGCTTCGAGGGTGTCTAGGCGAGCCACTGCAGTCCTTCGGCGATGTAGCGGGGAACGGCCCAGTCCTCCAGGAGCATCACGTCGAAGGCGAAGTCCGTCTTGTGGTCGCTGAGTTGCTGTGCGATGCCGTAGGCCTTGGCTTCGATGTCGTCGGCGGTGGGGTCGGCCCCGACCTCCTTGACGAAGGCCGCCTTCAGAGCGAGTTGGCGGAAGCCACGTACGAGGGGTTCTGCGTTGGCGATGATGAAGGCATCCTCGAAGCTCCGCGCGCAGGCTCCCGAATCCTTCTCCGGGATCTGGTAGGCGACGCGTACGTGTCCCTGCTCCTTGTCAGTCGGGTCGGTGGCGACCAGTTCGGCGATGCTGGACTTTGCGGGCAGCCAGTTCTTGAGCGTCTGGTTCGAGGTGACCGTCTGCCCCTGGCCGGGTGGGCAGGCCTTGCGGTGCTTGGGGCACACGGAGTCGAGGTCGGTGATGACGAGCGTCTTGACGTTCAGGAAGGCGAGCAGTTCCCGGAAGCGGACGGCGTAGGCGTCGCCGACCTCGATGACCGATACGTACTGGTGCAGAAGCCCCTTGGCGCACCGCCGGACCATTTCCGGCAGGATCAGCCGTTCCGCGGTGCCCTCGATCAGGATCACCTTGTCGGCGAAGAACATGTCACACCGGTGCAAGACCATGTACTGGCGCAGGAAGCGCAGGGTCTCGTCCCCCTGCGGAGTGGCCTTCACGTTGGCCTCGAAGGTCGATAGGTCCTTGACCGTGAGCTGCGGTTCGGAACGGTCGAAGTAGCGCACCGTGTGGAAGCCGCTGCTGGCAACGATGCGGGAGGAGTGTGTAGTGATGACCACCTGCACCTTCCAGCCCGTTTTGCGGTCGATGAAGTCCTGGATGTTCTTGATGAATGTCTCCTGCATCTGGGGATGCAGATGGGCTTCGGGCTCCTCGATGAACAGCACCTGCAGCGCCGGTTTGGGTGTGGTGCGCTCGTAGGTCTGGTGAAAGCTGATGACCTGCAGGATCGTAAAGATCAGCTTGCTGTAGCCCAGCCCGTTGTGACCTTCGGGAAGATGGAAGTCGGCGTCCCCGGAGGGGTACTGGATGCGGGTACTGCCGCGGAGGATGCCTGAGGCCTCGATGAGGGAGACGATGCGGGGCTTTTGGACCGGGGTGATGGTGCCCATCCCGAAGGTGCGCAGGTCCTCGAAGATCGGGTCGAACAGCGTGGCGTAGTTGTCGTCGAGCTGCTGTGAGGCGGACGCCAGAGCGGTCTCGATCTGCTCGATGCTCTGGTGACGGTCCTCGTGCCCGCTGTTGACCTTGTAGTAGGCCTCGAACGTCTTCGACAACGTGCGGGCCTTGTCGCTCGGCGTGTCATCCATCTTGGTCTGCGCGTAGACGAACTTGACCGACAGGATGGACTCGGCGGCACCGCGCTTGATCTCCTTGCGGACGTTCTCGTCCAAGGGGCTGACCGCGCGATAAGCCGGGGCGAAGTAATCCGAGAAGTTCTTGCGCAGCCACTTGATGCGATCGAACGGCTCCCGCTGGCTGGCCGACCAGAAGTCCTTGAGGAAGTCGTTTGGGCGAGCAACTTCAAGCGCCGCCTCGATCTTGACCTCGGAGCAGGTGTCGTCCAGGTCGAGGATCACACCTGTGAGGGGGGCGAGGTCGTCGTCTTCCGTGTACTCGAAAAAGCCCTCCACGGCGCGGGGAGCGAGGGTCCAGGTCTCACCGTCGTGGTGCACGAGACCGTGGTCGGCGAGGCGCCGCAAGGTCCGGTAGGCAGTGGCACGGGACACGGAGGCCGTACCGACAAGATCGCTGACCGTTCTGAGCAGGCCGGACGTGCAGCGCCCCGATGATCATGAGGGCGGAGCTGCCGAGGCCGCGGTGGGCGAAGGCGTCGTGGCCCATCAGGCGGGCGATGACGGTGGAGTCGATGTCGGCCGTCATGCCTGTCTCAGGGGTGGTCCACTCCTCAAGTGCCAGGTCGGGGGGGTACTGAGTGGTCCAGAAACGAGACAGCGAAGCGTGGGGACGACGGCTCCTGGTGCTGCCGTGGTCGAGGTACCAGGTGGAGCCCTCCCGGCCGTGACCGACCCGCAGCCGACGCAGCCAGCCCCCAGGCTTGAGGACGGTCTCGTAGACCACGCGCAGCGTCGTCCGCGAGATCCCTGCTTCCTCCGCGGTCTGTCGTTCGCTGGCGTGGTGCAGCGGGCCGCCGGCGGTCTCGGCGAAGTTCAGATGGGCCCGCAGCACCCGCAGCGCGGTCCGTCCCCGCTCGCCGCGCCAGGGCGTGGTCTCGATGCGGTCCCGCAGCGCGGCCAGAACCTCGTAGGCGTGGTGACGTGAGTCCAGCACTCGCGTTCCGGCGACCACAGCCGAGGCGCTGGCCCACACCCGGCGGATGTAGTCCAGGGCGCGGGCCTGCCCCGAGCGCAGTGCGATGTGCCGGGCGTGCCGGCCACCCTCATGGTCGGGGTGCAGCAGCAACCGGGCCAGCTCGTCAACGGTGCCCCCGGCCCGAGCGACATGGCAGGCGATCGCCGCCGTGACGCGATGCCCGTGCTCGGCCGCGCCCTGCCGGTCCTGGCGCACGGCCACGGTGCGGCCGTCGGAGCCGAGCCTGCTGTAACTGCCTGTCGCGTACAGGCCGGTGAGATCCCCGAGCAGGACCAGTTCGGCCGCAGCCGGACGAAGGTGGTGAAGGCCCCGTCGGCCGAACGAGTGAGGGATCTGCCGCTGTGGTTCTGCCTGATGACTGTGGTGTGGCACGGTGAGGTCGTCTCGCAAAGACAAGGGCGACACCCAGGCCCGCTAAAACCACGGGTGATGCCCGGAACCGACCTCCGATCGGTGCCAGCGATGCCTCCAGGATTGCCGTCCTGGAGGCATTCGTATGCCTGGCCCCGCTCTGGAGGCAGGCGTCCCCATCGCAACTCGACCAAGGCAGGAACAGAGAGCCGTCGAGGTCGCCGCTCCTGATCCGCCCGGTCAACTCGGGTCTCCCAGAAGCAGCTTGCAGAGGCACTGCCTCTGACTGCCTCCGAGCGACCCGGGTCGTACCGGGGTCGAATCAGAGCGTTTTCCTCTGACTGCCTCCGATCGCCTCTGCAACCCGTCCTAGCAGGTCACAGCCGCTTTGACCCTCATAAGCCCAGGTCAGAAAGGGTGCGGCAGATTTACTGCCGGTAGTGGTAGAAGCCCTCGCGCCCTCGGACGTCGCCGACCACCGTGTCGGCGACGACGACACCGGCGAGTCCTCGCGGCACGTCGCTGGGGGTGGTGACCGTGGCTGTGGTTCTTGCTGCGGACGGGTTGATGGACATCTTTCCTCCCTGAACTTGATTTTGACTGTCCATGATTGATTTGCTTGTTGTCAATATTGATTGGATCAATATATATGTCTTGTGGATACGGTGACCCCCATGCGCGATCACGAACCCGGACCCGGCCACCCCGAACGACGGCTGAGCACCAAGGAGGCCGCCGAGCTGCTCGGCGTGAAACCCGAGACCGTGTACGCGTACGTCAGTCGCGGCCAGCTGACCAGCCGCCGCACGCCCGGCGGCCGGGGCAGCACCTTCGACGCCAAGGAGGTCCAGGCGCTCGCACGGCGCAACAAGCGGGAGAGCGGCGGGAGTCCGGGCTCCGGGGCGGAATTGTCCGTACGCACGCGCGTCACGTTCATCGACCAGGACCGCTACTACTACCGGGGCGTCGACGCGGTCGAACTGGCCACCCAACACTCGTACGAAGAGGTCGCGGAGTGGCTGTGGACCGGGCGGCTGCGTCCCGGGGTCACTTTCGCCGCGCCCGAGGCATCCGTCACGGCCGCCCGTCGCGTCGTCGAGGCGCTGCCCGAGCACACCGGCCCCACCGACCGGTTGCGGGTCGCCGCCGTCGCCGCGGCGGCCGTCGACCCCCTGCGGTTCGACCTGTCCGAGGACGCCGTGCTCGGCACCGCCCGGATCCTGATTCCCACCCTCGTCGCCGCCCTGCCCCCGCAGCTGCCCACGCACCGTGACGAAGGCCCGCTCGCCCTGCGCCTGTGGGGTCGCCTCAGCGGACGTCCCGCCGAGGAGGCGCAGCTGCGCGTCCTCGACACGGCGCTCGGCCTGCTGGTCGACCACGACCTGGCCGCCTCGACGCTCGCGGTGCGCGTCGCCGCCTCGGCCCGCGCGCACGCCTATGCGGCGGTGTCCGCCGGACTCGGGGTGATCGAGGGACCGCTGCACGGCGCGGCCGGCGGGCTCGCCCATCGCATGCTGCTCGAGGTGCTGGACATCGGCAGCGCCGCCCCGGTGATCGCCGAGGAACTGCGGGCGGGCCGCCGCGTTCCGGGCCTCGGTCACCGGCTCTACCCCGGCGAGGACCCACGCGCGCGTGCCCTGTTCGCCCTCCTGGAGGAGATCCCCGAGGCCGCGCCCGCCCTCGCCGCGGCGCGGGACATCGTGGCCACGACCGCCCGCCACGCGCCGCTGCACGCCAACGTGGACCTGGCGCTCGCCGTCCTGACCGCGTCCTGCGGCATGGAGTCCTCGGCCAGCGAGACGATCTTCGCCGTGGCCCGTACGGCGGGCTGGATCGCACACGCCCTGGAAGAGTACGGCGAGCGACCCCTGCGGATGCGTCCGAGCGGTCACTACGTGGGCCCCAAGCCGCCCCAGCCACTGCCGAAGTAGGCAGACGGCGGCTGGAACGAGCGGGACCGACATCCGCGGCCGGATCATCGGCAGCCCTCGGATCATCCCGCCCGGACGAGGGGGCCCGTCCACCTGGGGAGACGTCCCAGCAGGCCCGGGCGCCCCGTCCCGGACGGCACGCGTACGCGTACCCGCATGGCTCAGCAGACTCCACGGCCGGAAGCCACGCTCCGGCAAGTCAGGTTAGGCTCACCTGTGTGAGTACGTGCGCGACCGTCTCGCGGGATCTCGACGAGCCCATTTCCGGAACCGCGGCCACGGCAACTACCTGGCTCCTCCTGGAACAGCCCGGCCCCTGGGGTGCCAATGCGCTGGTGGCGAGCCACCTGGACCCGGCCCTCGGCCGGGCCCTGGAGGCCGCCGCGCAGAACACAGGCGTGCGTATCGCGCTCATCCGCCGTCCAGGACGCCACGCGGATCACGGCGCAACGCTCCCGCGGCAGGTGTACGCGGCCCACACCGTCCCGGGGAAGGTGTGGCTGCACAGCGCCACGACCCACGACCCACGGCAGCTGCTGGACCTCGACTTCGCCGCGCTCGGCAGGGGCGACCACCAGACCTTCGACGCCGCCCTGCGCGGCCGGCCCCACATGGGTGACCCGCTCGCTCTCGTGTGCACCAACGGCAAGCGCGACCGCTGCTGTGCGCTGCTCGGCCGTCCGCTGGCCGCGGAGCTCGCCGCCTCGGGGGTGCCGGGCGCCTGGGAGGTCACCCATCTGGGAGGTCATCGCTTCTCCCCCACGCTGCTCGTCCTGCCGCACGGGTACGCGTACGGCCGCGCCGAGGCCCACGCCGTCAAGGAGGTCCTGCACGGGGTCCAGGAGGGGCGGATCGTCGTGAAGGGGTGCCGCGGGTGTTCGGCCTGGGATCGGCCCGGTCAGGCGGCGGAGCTGGCGGTGCGCTCGGCGACCGGCGAGGCGGCGGCGGAGGTGCTGAGCGTGGTCCGGACCACGGGCGGCGCACCCCGCTGGGAGGTGACCGTCGCGCACGTGGACGGACGGCACTGGCAGGTCGTCGTCGCCCAGGGCGCCTCGCTGCCGCCGCGGCCGGAAAGCTGCGGCACCTCGGTCCTCGGTTCACCTTCTCGGATGGACGTGGTGGCGGTACACGAGCTGACCGGGACGGCACGGGTGGGGCGACCCACCTCGCGGCAGGCCTCGTCCGCATCTCAGCGCGGGCGCGGCCGAACCGTTTCCTCTTGATCCCGTCAAGAGATCCACATCACCCACCCCTACGGCTGCGCCGGTCCACCCACGTACCGTCTTGGGTATGAGCCCCACTCCCCCCGCCCGTCGCCTGCGCCTCGGAATGCCGCGCCGCATGTTCTCGCAGCTCCTGCTGATGCAGCTGGCGATCGCCGCGGGAGTCGTGGTGCTCGCGACCGGGCTGTTCCTCGCTCCGCTCAGCGATCAGCTGGACGACCAGGCGATGCGCCGCGCCCTCGCCATCGCGCAGACCACCGCGGCCGTGCCGCAGATCGCCGAGGACCTGCAGAGCACCCGGCCGTCGGTGGGCGGACCGGTGCAGCGGGAGGCCGAGAGGATCCGCAAGGCCAGTGGTGCGGAGTACGTCGTGGTGATGGACCTTCACGGCACCCGCTGGTCGCACGCCGACCCCGAGCAGGTTGGCGGCCATGTGTCGACGGACCCGAGCCAGGCCCTTGCGGGCAAGGACGTCATGGAGATCGACAGCGGCACCCTGGGCCGCTCGGCCCGCGGCAAGGTTCCCCTGCGCGACAGCGACGACAAGATCATCGGCGCGGTCTCGGTCGGCATCGAGTACGACAGCGTGCGCGCCCGCCTGATCCACGCGATTCCCGGGCTGTTCGCCTACGCCGGCGGCGCACTCGCCGTGGGTGCGCTGGCCGCCTGGCTGATCTCCCGGCGGGTCCAGCGACAGACCCGTGACCTGGCCTTCTCGGACATTTCGGCGCTGCTCGCCGAACGCGAGGCGATGCTGCACGGCATCCGCGAGGGCGTCGTCGCCCTGGACCGTGCCGGCCGCGTCCGGTTGCTCAACGACGAGGCCCAGCGTCTCCTCGGCATCGGGGAGGAGGTGGTGGGCAGACCGCCCGACGAAGCACTCGGCGAGGGACGTACGGCCGACGTCCTGGCGGGCCGGGTGACCGGTACGGACCTGATAGCCGTGCGCGGACAGCGCGTCCTGGTCGTCAACCGCATGCCCACCGACGACGGCGGCGCCGTGGCCACCCTGCGCGACCGCACCGAACTGGAACAGCTGGGCCGCGAACTCGACTCGACGCACGGCCTCATCGACGCGCTGCGCGCCCAGGATCATGAGCACGCCAACCGTATGCACACACTGTTGGGGCTGCTCGAGCTGGAGATGTACGACGACGCCGTGGACTTCGTCGGGGAGGTCGTCGGCGATCACCGGGCCACCGCGGAGCAGGTGACCGAGAAGATCGGGGACCCGCTGCTCGCCGCCCTGCTGGTCGGCAAGGCGACCGTCGCGGCCGAGCGCGGTGTCGCCCTGTGGGTGTCGGACCGCACCTGGCTGCCCGACCGTCTGATCGATCCGCGCGGGCTGGTCACGGTCGTCGGCAACCTCGTGGACAACGCGCTCGACGCCGTCGCGGGCAAGCCGCACGCGCGCGTGGAGGTCGAACTGCGCGCCGAGGGCCGTACTGCGGTCCTGCGGGTGCGGGACACGGGGCCCGGCATCCCGGCCGGGCAACGGGAGTTGATCTTCACCGAGGGCTGGTCCACGAAGAAGCCGCCGGCGCACGGCAAGCGGGGCATCGGGCTCTCCCTGGTGCGCAGGCTGGCCGAGCGGCAGGGCGGCCACGCGACGGTCGACGAAGCGGCCGGCGGCGGCGCCGAGTTCACCGTCGTCCTGCCCGAGGCGCTGACCGAGCCCGGCCTGGAACCAGCCCTTGCCGCACCCGCGAAGATCGCTGCCAAGGAGGAGTCGCGATGATCGAGGTCCTCGTCGTGGACGACGACACCAGGGTCGCGCAGGTCAACGCGGCCTACGTGGAGAAGGTGCCGGGCTTCCACGTCGCCGGCGAGGCCCACAGCGCTGCCGACGCGTTGCGCCAGCTGGCGGTGCTGCCCCGCCTGGACCTCGTCCTGCTGGACCACTACCTGCCCGACGAGACGGGTCTGGAGGTCGTCCAGGAGATGCGCCGACGCGGCCACCAGACCGACGTGATCATGGTGACGGCCGCGCGGGACGTCTCGACGGTGCAGGCGGCGATGCGCCAGGGCGCCCTTCAGTACCTGGTGAAACCGTTCGCCTTCGCGGGTCTGCGGGCCAAACTGGAGGCCTACGCCGAGCTGCGCCGCACGCTCGACGGCGGCGGGGAGGCCGAACAGGCCGACGTCGACCGCATCTTCGGCGCGCTGTCCGCCCCCTCGGAGCCCGGTCTGCCCAAGGGGCACTCCCCCACCACCGCCGAACTCGTACGCCAGTCCCTGATGAACGCCGAAGGTCCCCTGTCGGCCCAGGAGATCGCCGACCGGACCGGGGTGAGCCGCCAGACCGCCCAGCGCTATCTGAAACTCCTGGAGCGCACGGGAAGGGCCCGGCTGACCTTGAAGTACGGCGACGCGGGCCGCCCGGAACACCGTTACGTGTGGGCGACCCGCGCCTGAGGCACGGCCCGTGGGGCGGGGGAAGGAACCGTGCCCCTCCTGGGTTACGGATCCCGGCCCACCGCCCGCTCGACCGTCAGCCCACCGCCTTCTCGACGAACTCGGTCGTGTAGGTCTTGCTCAGGTCCACGTCGGCGTTCTGGATGTTGGGGTTGAACGCCTTGAGGACCTTCTCGACGGTCTCGGGACCGTTGTTGGGCATCACACCGTCCTTGGTGAACATGGGCAGCGTGTTCTTGATGGCCACCGAGTACAGCAGTTTGTTCCCCTGCGAGTAGTCCGTCGGCATCTTCGCGGCGATCTCGCTCGCGCTGTGGGTGGACATCCAAGTGAGCGTCTTGACGAATGCATTGGCCAACTTCTGGACGGTGTCCTTGTGACTGTTGACCCAGTCCGTCTGCATGTACAGGCTTGACGATGGATACGGTCCGCCGAGCGCCTCCTCGGAGCCCTGCGGGGTGCGCATGTCGAGCAGGACCTTGCCGGCCTTCTTGTCCAGGATGTTCGCCACGGTCGGGTCGGTCGTCATGCCGCCGTCGATGGCGCCCTGCTGGAGCGCCGCGATGAAGGTCGGTCCCGCGCCCACGGCGACCGGGCTGAACTCGCTGACCTTCACGCCGTTCTTGACGGCGAGGTACTTGGTCAGGAAGTCGGTGGAGGAGCCGAGGCCCGTGACACCGAGCTTCTTGCCCTTGAAGTCCTTCGGCGAGGTGATGTCCTCCCCCGCCTTGGTGGAGACGATCTCCACCTCACCTGGTGCTTGCGAGAACTGCACGACGGACTCCACCTCCTTGCCCTTCACCTGGAGGTCGAGGGTGTGGTCGTAGAAGCCGACCGCACCCTGGACCTGGCCGGAGACGAGCGCGGTCTCGGCCTGGACCCCGGCCGGCTCACTCAGCAGTTCGACATCGAGTCCCTCGGCGTCGAAGTAGCCCAGGCGGTGGGTGAGCATGGCGGGCAGGTAGATCACCTTGTCCAGACCACCGACCATGATCTTCACCTTGGTCCCCTTGCCGTCCCCCTTGGCTCCGGAGCCGGTGGACGCGGTGCCGGCCGCGTCGTTGGCACAGGCGGTGAGCGAGGACAGGGCGAGCAGGCCGGCGGCGGCCAGTGCCGTGTATCTGACGGTTGTGCGCATGGCGGGTTCACGTCCTTGTGAGAGGGCGACGCGGGGTGGGGACGAGGGAACTGTCGAAGGGAGGCCGCGAGGGGCGTACCTCGCGAAAAGCCTCCCGAGGGATCGTTCAACGATGGGTCAGCTGTCGGAGCCCGACGGCTTCCACCGGAAGATGCGGCTCTCGGCGAAGGTCAGCAGCCCCTCCGCGACCAGGGCGACGGCGGCGAGGATGACCATCGCGGCGTACACGCCTGCCGCGTTGAACGTGCCCTGTGACTGGGCGACGAGCAGGCCGATTCCCTTGGTCGCTCCGATGTACTCGCCGACGATGGCGCCGATCAGGGCGAAGCCGAAGCTGACATGGAGGCTGGTGAAGATCCACGAGGTGGCGGAGGGGACGACCACCAGGAGCGTCACCCTGCGGTCGCTCGCACCGAGGATGCGGGCGTTGGCGACGAGATTGCGGTCGACCTCGCGGGCGCCCTGGAAGGCGTTGAAGAAGACCGGGAAGAACACCAGGACGACGGCCGAGGCGACCTTGGAGGCGGGGCCGAGGCCGAACCAGATCACGAAGATCGGGGCCAGCACGATCCTGGGTATGGAATTGAGCACCTTGATGTAAGGACCAAGGATGTCGGCGAGAAAGGTGATCCGCCCCAGTGCGATACCGCACACGACACCGGCGATGACACCGATGATCCAGCCCAGGAGCGCCTCGTAGAGCGTGTACCAGATCTGCTCGCCCAGCGAACCGAGCGCGGTCCCGTGCGTCATCCAGGTGTAGATCTGGTCCCAGATCTTCGTGGGCATCGAGAAGTTGAAGGGATCGATGAGCTTGGCCCGGGAGAGTGCCTCCCACAGGGCGAGCACGGTCACCAGGAGCAGGACACGGGCCGCCGACACGACGACCTTGCGTCTGCGCGCGGCACGCGCGCGTGAGTGGGCGCGGTCCGGTGCCTTGACGGTGTCGACGACCGGTGTGCTGAGAAGGTCAGGCGACACGGGCGGCACCTCGTTCGCGGGTGATGCGGACCTCTTCACCGAGGGACTCCCAGATCTCGCGGTAGATCTCGATGAACCGCGGCTCCAGACGCACCGACTCGACCTTGCGCGGCCGCGGCAGGTCGATGTCGAAGACCTGCTTCACGGTGGCGGGGCCCGCGGTCATCACGACGACCTTGTCGGCCAGCGCGATGGACTCCTCCAGGTCGTGGGTGACGAAGACGACGGACGCGCCCGTGCCCTCCCACAGCTCGAGGAGTTCGTCCGACATCAGGGCCCTGGTCTGCACGTCGAGCGCCGAGAACGGCTCGTCCATGAGGAGGATCTCGGGGTCGTTCACGAAGGTCGCGGCAAGGGCGACGCGCTTGCGCTGACCGCCGGAGAGCTGGTGCGGATAGCGGTCCTCGAAAGCACTGAGCCCGACCCGGGCAAGCCACTCACGCGCCTTCCGCTTCGCCTCCGCCTTGGGCACACCGCGAAAACGGGGCCCTGCCATGACGTTGGACAGGACCGTACGCCAGGGAAAGGTGGCGTCCTGCTGGAAGACGAAGCCGACCTTGTCACCGACGCCCCGCACGGGCTTCCCGGCGATCATCACCTCGCCCCGGGTGGGCTCTTCCAGGCCGCTGACCAGTGTCAGCGTGGTCGACTTGCCGCAGCCGGTCGGGCCGACGACGGCCACGAACTCGCCACGTCCGACAGTGAGGTCGAGTTCCCGGACGGCAGTGTGCGGGACCCCCGACGGGGTCCTGAAGACCTTGCTCGCGCCCCGCAGCTCGATGGCGGGGCTGGTGTGTGCGCTCATGGCCGGGGACGGTAGAGGTGACCCGGGAGGCGACGTCACCCTTCTGGCCGCATGCGCTTCTTTTGCTCGCAGTAGCCTGTTGTGCTCGTTTTGCTCGCGCTAGAAACAGCGAAGCCGAAACACGGGCTTGACGCCCGATTGGCCTTGACGGAGAGAGGCCCGATGATTGACGTCCTGGTCGTGGACGACGACTTCCGTGTCGCAGAGATCAACGCCAAGTACGTGGGGAAGGTTCCCGGCTTCCGGGTGGCCGCCCGCGCACACAGTGCCGCCCAGGCGCTGGGCGCCATCGAGCGCGGAACCATCGACCTGGTGCTGCTCGACCACTACCTGCCCGACCAGACCGGCCTGCAGCTCGTCCACCGCATGCGTGAACAGGGCCATGGCACCGACGTCATCATGATCACGGCGGCCGGCGATGTCACGACGGTCCAGACGGCGATGCGCCTGGGCGCCCTGCACTACCTGGTCAAGCCGTTCACCTTCGCCGCCCTGCGCACCCGCCTCGATTCGTACGCCGCCCTGCGCCGCACGGTGGACCGCGTGGGTGGCCACGGCATCGCCGGCCAGGAGCAGGTCGACCGGATCTTCGGCGCCCTGCGCACCGGTCCGGCGCCGTCCTCGCCCGGCCTGCCGAGCGGCCACTCGGAACCGACCACGGACCTGATCTGCGCCGTCCTGCACCGCGCGAGCCACCCTCTGTCGGCCCACGAGGTCGCCGCCGAGACCGGCCTGAGCCGCTCCACCGCCCAGCGTTACCTCCGCCACCTGGAACAGGCCGGACGCCTGCACCTCTCCCTCAGGTACGGCGACACGGGCCGCCCGGAACACCGGTACGCGTGGGTGGCACCGTGAGGGGGCGCGAGGACCCCGACGTGTTACGGCGGTGCTGAGCCGCCCGCTACGCGGCACCAGCGCCCGTCAGTGACCGCACCTCGGTCTCCGCGTGCTTGGCCTCGTCCGCGATCTCGGCCGAGGTGACCGTGCCGAGCCAGCCCGCCAGGAAGCCCAGCGGAATCGAGACGAGGCCGGGGTTCTGCAGCGGGAAGTACTGGAAGTCCACGTCCGGGAAGAGCGACTCGGGGCTCCCGGAGACCACCGGCGACAGCACGACGAGCGCCAGAGCCGGAACCAGCCCGCCGTACACCGCCCACACGGCGCCCCGCGTGGTGAAGCCCCGCCAGAACAGCGAATACAGCAGGACCGGCAGGTTCGCGGACGCCGCGACCGCGAAGGCGAGCCCGACCAGGAAGGCGACGTTGAGATCGCGGGCCAGCAGGCCGAGGGCGATCGCGACCACGCCGACACCCACCGCGGCCAGCCGCGCCACCGCGACCTCGCTGCGGGGTTTGCTCTGCCGGCGGCGCAAGGAGGCATACAGGTCGTGCGCCACCGAGGCCGAGGAGGCGAGCGTGATCCCGGCGACGACCGCGAGGATCGTGGCGAAGGCGACGGCTCCCACGACCGCGAACAGAACCGCTCCACCCGTGGAGTCGGCGCCGCCGCCCAGGTCGAGTGCCAGGAGCGGAACCGCCGTGTTTCCGGACGCGCTCGAGCCGCGCACCGCCTCCGGGCCGACGATCGCCGCCGCGCCGAAGCCGAGGACGATCGTCATCAGATAGAAGCCGCCGATCAGCCCGATCGACCAGACGACGGAGCGCCGGGCGGCCTGCGCGGTCGGCACGGTGTAGAAGCGGGACAGGATGTGCGGCAGCCCCGCCGTGCCCAGCACCAGTGCGAGTCCCAGGCTCATGAAGTCGAAGCGCGCGGTCCAGTCCCCGCCGTACTTCAGCCCGGGCGCCAGAAACGCGTCACCGTGTCCGCTGCGCTCGGCCGCCGTGAGCAGAAGCTGGTCGAAGTCGCCGTGGAAGCGCAACAGGACCAGCACGGTGAGCACGATGGTGCCTGCCAGCAGCAGAACCGCCTTGACGATCTGAATCCACGTGGTCGCCCGCATCCCTCCCAACGACACATAGATCACCATGAGGGCACCGACCCCGATGACGGCCCAGGTCCGGGCCGCCTCGGTGGTGTTCCCGAGGAGCAGCGCGACCAGGCTGCCCGCCCCCACCATCTGCGCCACCAGATAGAGAACGGACACGGTGACCGAGGCGGTTCCCGCCGCGATCCGTACCGGCCGCTCGCTCATCCGCGCGGCCACCACGTCGGCGAGGGTGAACCGCCCGCAGTTGCGCACCAGTTCGGCGACGAGGAACAGCACCACCAGCCAGGCCACCAGGAAGCCGACCACATACAGCAGCCCGTCGTACCCGAACAGCGCGATGAGCCCGGTGACACCCAGGAAGGAGGCGGCCGACATGTAGTCACCCGCGATGGCAAAACCATTCTCCATCGGAGAGAACAGACGCCCGCCGACGTAGAACTCCACCTCCGAACCGTGCCGGTTGCGGCTCACCCAGGTCGTGATCCCCAACGTGGTCGCGACGAAGGCGCTGAACAGCCACAACGCGAGCGTCTGCTGGTTACCGCTCACGAGGCACCGCCCTTTGCTCCCCGAGTCAACTCCTGTGTGTCCCAGCGCAGTTCGAGCGCGGCACGATCCCGGCGCAGCCGTGCGTGGCGGGCATAGGCCCAGGTGAGCAGGAACGTGCTGAGGAACTGTCCCAGCCCGGCCAGCAATGCCACGTTCACCGCTCCTGCGACCGGTCGCGCCATCAACCCGGGCGCGGTCGTGGCGGTCACGACGTATGCCACGTACCAGACGAAGAACCCGGCGACGGCCGGCACCACGAACCTCCGGTACCGGCTGCGTACCTCCTGGAACGCCGCGCTGCGCTGGACCTCGAGGTAGATCTGAGCCGCTGCCTGAGCTCCGGTCTCCTTGTGCCTACGTGCCACGGGAACGTCGGTCACGGGCGCGCTCATGATGGCCGACTCACCCCAGCCCGAGGCGAGCGCGTCGTACCACGGGTCCTCGTAGCGCACGTCCTCCGGTACCTCGGTGAACGCTTGGCCCGGACCTTGATGGTGTTCGCGCACGTGTGGCATGGGGGCACCGCTGTCGGGACCGTCCCCGTCGGCCCGGGGGCGACCGTTGCTTGACTGCATGCCCAAGGATGGACAGAACGGGAAGATCCCCGACTCTTCTTCCCCGCACACTTCACCCCATCAGGTGACCAACTGGCCATTCACCCCGTGGGCGGCCGGACCAGCCCCTTCGCGTACGCGTAACGCACGGCCTGGGCGCGGTCCTTGAGTCCTGTCTTGGAGAACATGTTGTTGATGTGGGTCTTCACCGTCGCCATGGACACACTCAGCGTGCGCGCGATCTCCTGGTTGCTGAGACCGTCGGCGATCAGCACCAGCACCTCCGCCTCCCGCGTCGTGAGCCCGTCGGGGACCACGGTGGGCTGCGCCGGCTCCGGTTCGGGCGCCGACAGGCGCTCCAGCAGCCTCCGCTGGACGCTCGGCGACAGCCCCGCGTCGCCGGACAGCACACTGTGCACGGCCCGTACGATCTCGTCCCCGCCCGCGTCCTTGGTCAGATATCCCCGGGCGCCCGCCTTCAGCGCCGGGAACAGGGATTCGTCGTCCGCGTAGGTCGTGAGCACCACGACTTGCGTTCCGGGATACTCGGCCCGGATGCGCCGAGTCGCCTCCACTCCGTCGCAGCGGGGCATGCGCAGGTCCATCAGCACCACATCGGGCGCCAGTTCGGCGACGAGCCGCACGGCCTCTTCCCCGTCACCCGCCGCGCCCACGACCTCGACTCCGGGCAACAGCCCGAGCAGCATCACGATGCCCTCCCGGACGACCGTCTGATCGTCCGCGACCACCACCCTGGCGGGCTTCGCCACCGGCTCCTCCGTCATACCGGCACCTTCAGCGTCACCACGAACCCTTCCTCGCCCGGCCCGGCAGCGAGCGACCCACCCAGCAGCTCGGCACGCTCCCTCATACCCAGCAGACCGTACCCGCCTCCGGCCTCGGCGAGTTCGCCCGGCGGACCACCCGCGTCCCGCACGTTCAGGGTCACTTCCTGGGGGCCGTACTCCAGCCGTACACGAACCTTCGCGCCCGGTGCGTGTTTGCGGGCGTTCGTCAACGCCTCCTGAGCGACCCTGCGCACGGCCTGCGACGCCTCGGCCGGCAGCGGCCTGCGTTCCCCCTCTACGGTGACCTCGGCGCCGTCGGACGCACGGACGAGGTCGGTCAGGAAGTCCTCCAGCGGCGTCAGTTCACCGCGCAGGGCGGAGAGGGACTGCCTGGTCTCCTCGAGACCGTCCCGGGCCATTCCCCGCGCCGCCACCACGCGGTCGAGAATCTGCTCGCGATCCGCGCCCCGCTCGATCAGCAACCGTGCCGCCTCCAGGTGCACGAGCTGCGCCGAGAGGCTGTGGGCCAGGACATCGTGGATCTCCCGGGCGATGCGGGCCCGTTCCGCCAGTGCGGCGGATTCGGCCTCGGCCACGCGCGCGGCCCGCTCCTGGGCGAGCAGCCGCTGCGCGTTGCCCCTCGCTTCGGCATCCAGACGCAGTGCGTATCCGGCGAGGGCCATCGCCCCGACGACGACGGCCGTGGTCGTCCCCGGGTCGTCGTTGACCACGGCGAAGGCCGCGAACCCGACCGAAGCCGCAGGCAGCGCCGCCCTCAGGGGCAGTCGCTCCAGTGCCGTAATGGCGCACCCGCACCACAGGACCACGGCTGGGGAGCGGAATCCGGCGGCCTCGGCTCCGACCGCCAGCCCCATCAGCACGAGGAGGAGTGCGAGGGACGGAAACAGCCGGTGCTCGAGCGTGGTCCGGAACAAAGCCCAGGCCAGCCCGCCTGCCACAAGCACTCCGCCGGCTCCCGCGACCGAGGCCCACCCGTGTACGTGGCTGTCGTGGAAGGCGCTCCACATCAGCGCGCTCACGACCAGCAGCCTTACGGCCCACGCCAGCAGCCGCCTGGGGCGCGAGACCCCTCTCGGCCCCAGCGCCTCCCGTGAGGGCCAGCGTGTCCAGACGTTCTCCGTCACACGCGCTCCTTCCACGGGGACCGGGGCACGTGGTCACCGTACGCCGTGACGTGGACGGGGGCCTGGTTCAGGGACTGCACGCGCCAGATCAGGATCCCGGAGCGAACGAGCAGGGTGGCCGCGAGCCCCAGCATCAGGGCCGAGCTGCCCTGATGGACGCCCAGTAGTGCACCGACCCCGAAGAGGCCCGCTCGCAGACCGATGCCCGTGCCCCAGACGGCCACGCTCGCTTTGGTGCTCTTGCCCCACACGGCCCCGTCCGGCTCCGCCCAGATGCGGGTGGTCCAGGCCCAGGCGGCTCCCACGGCCAGGGCAACGGCCAGTTCGGCGCCGAGCACGAGGACGGATTCGGTGGGATGACGGGCGTCGAGCAGGTCGGGCTCACGCAGCGCCACGACAGCCAGGATCCCTGGTAGGAGCCACCATCGCCGATCTGTGTCGATGCGGCTCGCGCGGAACTGGCGCACGATCACCAGTGCGGCCACAGCCACGATCAGCAGTGCGTTGACGAGCCCGGACATCACGGCCTCCGCGAGCGGGAAGGGGAAACCGGCAGCGAGCACTGCCGACGCCTTCGACGCTACGGAAACACGCCGGTCCGCAGATCGGAGCGGGGGTGGATCACGGGTGGAATCCGTGGAGGCCGGGGTTCTCCACCCACAGGTGGAGAACCCCCAGCCGAACCCCCGGACTTCAAGTCCAACCGGCGAGAAGACCGGCCGGGCCCGCCGCAGCGGCTACGCGTCGATGCGAGACCGGTCGAGCGTCGCCGCAGAGCTGGAGATGAACTCCTTGCGCGGCGCCACGTCATTACCCATGAGCAGATCGAACACCCGCTCGGCGGCCTCCAGGTCGGAGAGGTTGATGCGTCGCAGGGTGCGGTGGCGCGGGTCCATCGTCGTCTCGGCCAGCTGGTCGGCGTCCATCTCG
>NZ_JBHWUU010000030.1:0-91340 GCF_042737375.1 Streptomyces sp. NPDC060000 | reverse complement strand
GCCCCTTCGCCGTGGTCCGGCGGCAGGTCCTCCGCAGCTCCTCCGTAGGCCCTCCGCGGGTCCTCCGCAGGTCCTCTACGCCTGGCCGGTCTCGAAACGGGAGATCCGGCCGTCGTCCTCGACCACGAAGCTCCACCGGGTGCGCATCTCGCCCCAGGTGTCGTTGCGGTAGTCGGCAAGGAGGGCGCGTCCGCCGTCCGACTCCTTGGTGACGTCCATGTGGCCGTGGGAGGAGAAGATCTCCCGGTCGGTCCACTGCGCGAGATCACGGTCGGAACCGTCGTCCGCCATGGTCGCGTCGGGGGTGAGCAGGCCGCGGAACGCCTCCTCGTCATGGGCGTTGACGGCGGCGACGAAGGCGCGGACGGCCGGGTCACTGAGTCTGTCGATCTGGATCGCCATACGGGTCACACTCACACCGCCGTCCGGCCCCCGCCACCCGAACGGCGCCCAGAACGGGCCGGACGGGTGTGAGGGGTGCGACGGTGGTTACGCGGAGGAGGCTGTTCGTGTCCTGTTCCGGTTCTCATTTTGTTCTCTTCTTCTCCCCTCACGTCCGCTGTTCTCTGCTCAGGGAGTCACCGTGACCTGTTACGACCGTCGTGATCTGGGACTGCTGCTGCTCCGGCTGGGCACCGGCGGAGTGCTGGCGGCGCACGGCGCGCAGAAACTGTTCGGCTGGTTCGGCGGGCACGGCCTGGAAGGGACCGGCCAGTTCATGGAGTCAGTCGGCTACGCGCCCGGCAAGGCCAGCGCGACGGCGGCCGGCCTGGCGGAGACCGGCGGCGGCGCGCTGCTGGCGCTGGGCCTGGCCACCCCGGCGGCGGGTGCGGCCGCGGCCGGCGCGATGGCGGGCGCGTCCGCGGTGCACGTCCCCAACGGCTTCTTCGCGCAGAGCGGCGGCTACGAGCACGCGGCCTCCCTGGGCCTGGCCGCCGCGGGCCTCGCCGTCACGGGCCCGGGCCGCCTCTCCCTCGACCACGCCCTCGGCCACGCGGTCGACCGCGGCTGGATGGTCCCGGCGGCACTGGGCGCGACAGCGGCGGTCACGGCGGTGGTCATCGGCATGCGCAACAAGCGGCTGCGCGGGCGGGAGGAGGGCGAACAGGAGGCGTTGTTCGAGGAGTAGCCCTCCCGGGGGGATGCAGGGTCCCTGGAACCCTGGCCTTCGGCGGTCAGGCTCCGGGGAGCGCCGGGCCCCCGCGATGCAAACCGGGCGGGTTCTGACACGCTCCGCTGCATGAGCTCCCAGCCCCGGCCCTCGAAGCCCACCCCCACGGAGCCCGCCGGGCTCGCCTCCCCTACCGGCCCCTCTGCTCCTGCCGACCCCGTCACCTCTGCCATGACCGCCGGTCCCGTCAACTCCGCAGGCCCCGCCGTTCCCGCCGTTCCCGCCGTACCCGCCGTACCCGCCGTACCCGCCGGTTCAGGCATGCCCGTCACCCCCGTCACCTCCGTCACCTCCGTCACCTCCGTCACCTCCGTCACCTCCGTCACCTCCGTCACCCATGGTGACCCCCTCGCCGTTGGTGACCCCGATGGCCCCATCGATCTCTGGGCAACCGTCGAGGCCCTCTCGGGCTGGCTGGACGACCACCAGGCGCACGGCGGCAGCGAGGGCCTGCTGCTGCGGGTGCTGAAGCTGTCGGAGGAGGTCGGTGAGGTCGCGCAGGCGGTCATCGGCGCGACCGGGCAGAACCCCCGCAAGGGCGTCAGCCACACGTGGGACGACGTGCAGAGCGAGCTGTGCGACGTGGTCATCACGGCACTGGTCGCGCTGCGGACCCTGACGCCGGAGGCGGAAGGTGTCTTCGCGGGGCATCTGGCGCGGGTGGCGGAGCGGTCTCTCGGGGGTGCGGGTGGCGAAGCGGTCGTCAGGGGCGCCGGGAGCGCCGGGAGCGCCGGGAGCGCCGGGAGCGCCGGGAGCGCCGGGAGCGCCGGGAGCGCCGGGAGCGCCGGGAGCGCCGGGAGCGCCGGGAGCCGAACGGTCGGCGGGACGTGTCGATGTGGGCGGGTAGAGGGTAGTTGACTCCGTCTGCCCCCATGTTCGCCGAACCGCCCACCCTCCTCTCACGTACCTCGGTACGATCACCGCACGCGAGGCGGGGGTGCCGAGGCGGAGGGGGCGGAGATGGACGTCAATGCTGCTACAGGCGGCGTGACTTGGCGGTTGAGGACCGTGATGTCGGTTGCCGGGGCGGCCATGCTGCTCGGGGGCTGCGGCGCCGGGGACGACAAGGCGGCCGAACCCAGCCCCTCGGCGTCCGGCCGGTCCGCGGCTCCGACCACGTCCGGCTCGTCCTCGTCTCCGTCGTCCGCCTCGCCCACGGGTGGTGATGCGTCGTCACTGAGTCCGTTCCGGGCGGACCCCGCCCGGGTGCCCCGAACGAAGCCGCAGGCCGAGAAGCTGGCAGCGGCGGTCGCCCTTCAACCTGCGGCGTGGGGCGCGGACTTCCGGGCCCAGCAGCCGGCCGCGAGCAATCCCGGCACCGCCGCCGTACTCGACGAACAGTGCCGGTGGGAGCGGCGGCCTCTCCCTCAGGGTGTCCTGGCCTCGCTGTCCCGCTACAGCGAGATTCCCGGCTCCGCCGGGAAGGGCGAGCTCAAGGTGACCGCTGCGGTCACCGTGCACGCCACGGTGCTCGACGCCGACGAGCAGCTGGCCACGACGCTGGAGGAGCCGTTGCGCTGCCGGGAGCAGCAGGTTCGTAGCGATGAGTGGATATCCGGGCTCATGTCGACCGGCACTCCCTACGGCCAGGGCAGCAACACCTACTCCGACGACCAGGTCGTGGAAATAGGTTCGTATCTGACCGGCGGCAGCAAACAGACGTACTACTGGTATGTCACCCGGCTCGGCACGGTGACCGTGGCGGTATCGGTCAAGGGCGGCAAGGGCTACTCGAACGACGAGTTGAACAAGCACGCGTCGCACGCCACCACCACGATGCTCAGCCGCGTGGAGTTCGAGCTCGGAGGGGAGAAGTAGTGGAGCCGCTGCGTTCGTCCGACCCCGCCCGTATCGCGGACCATCGCCTGCTCGGGCGGCTCGGCGCCGGAGGCATGGGCGTGGTGTACCTGGCGCGCACGCCGGGCGGCGCCCTGGTGGCGCTGAAGGTCCTGCTCGCCGAGTACGCCGAGGAAGCGGGCTTCAAGGAGCGGTTCCGCCGCGAGGTCGAGGTCGCCCGACGGGTCGACAGTCCCTGGGCGGTGCCGGTGGTGGACGCCGACGCGGACGCCGAGGCCCCGTGGCTGGCGACGGCGTTCGTACCCGGCCCGTCCCTGGGTGAGGCGGTCGCCGCGTACGGACCCCTGACGGAGCGCGGACTGCGGGTGCTCGGCGCCCGGTTGGCCGAGGCGCTGAGCGAGGTGCACCGGGCGGGGCTGGTGCACCGGGACCTGAAGCCGGGCAATGTGCTCATCGCCCACGACGGACCGCGGCTCATCGACTTCGGCATCGCCCGGGCACCGGAGGACACGGCGCTCACGGCGACCGGGATGGTGGTCGGCACGCCCGGCTATCTGTCGCCCGAGCAGGCCGAGGGGCGCGGTGGGGACGGCGGCATCGGCCCGGCGAGCGACGTGTTCTCCCTCGGGTGCGTCCTGGCGTTCGCGGCGACCGGCCGGGCGCCGTTCGGCAGCGGAGCGGTCGACGCCCTGCTCTACCGGGCCGTGCACGATCCGGCGGACCTCGACGGGGTTCCGGCGGGACTGCTGGAGGTGCTGGGCAGCTGTCTGGAGAAGGATCCGGACCGGCGGCCGGACGCCGGGGAACTGGCCCGGGAGCTGGCGGCCGACGGCGCCGCGCGGGAGAACGAGGCGCAGGACGACGAGGCGTCCGAGTGGCTGCCCGAGCCGGTCACCCGGCTGATCGCCGAGCGATCGGCCGCCGCGCTCGCCCTGCCCGACATCGAGCACACGCTGGCGCCTTCCGCCGGGCCGGCCGCTTCCGCGCCGGCGGAACCCGACACGCGCGGGACGTCCGAGTCTGCGCAGCCCCAGGACGCCCGCCCGGCCGGCCGACGCCGTTTCCTCCTGCTCGCCGGGGGCGCCGTGGCGCTGGCGGCGGGCGCGGGCGGGACCTGGTGGACGGTCACCCGGGACGGTGACGCGGGGGGCGACGGAGCTGCCGCCGCCGCGTCCTCGCGGTGGCCGGTGCACACCGTCGCGCTGCACGCCGACCTCAGCGGCCCGCAGCGGGAGACGGGCAAGGCCCAGGAGCGCGGGCTGCGCCTCGCCGTCGCGGAGTTCAACGCCCGCGACGACGCCCCGTTCACCGTGAAGGTCAGGGCCGTCGACGACAAGGGTGATCCGGCGACCTCGGCCCGGCTCGCCACGGAACTCACGGACGACCCGGCGGTTCTCGCCGTGGTCGGTCCGACCAGCGACGCCACGGCGCAGACATCGCTGGCGAAGTACGATGCCGGGCTGCTGCCGGTCGTCGCCGTGTCTCCCGGCTCGACCGTCCTCTCCATCCAGGGATTCCGCTCGTTCCTGCACGCACGGCTGCCCGACGCGGTGCTGCCCGTCTACGTCAGCAACTACCTGCGCGGCACCGCTCGATCGCGCAAGGTCGGCATCGTCGTCGACCGTCCGGCCGGTAACTACGCGACGGACCTGAGCACTTCCCTCAGCAATGTGCTCGGCAACGCACAACAGCCGTCCGTACCGGAAGTGGTCAGCGCGATGCGGCGCGACTTCGGCAGCGCGGTGGACGCGGTGCTCTCCGCCGGCGCCGACTCGGTGTTCTTCGCCGGTCTGCCCGATCGGGGGGCGCTGATCGCCGGCACGCTGCGCGAACGCGGGTTCGACGGAGCCCGGATCTCCGGCCCGGCCCTGCTCGACGAAGCGTTTCTGACGAAGGCTCAGGAGTCGGCCGAGGGCTGGACGATGGTGGCTCCGGTCATCGACGCGACCCGCAAGCCCGAGGCGCGGAAGTTCGCCGCCGCCTACCGCGAGCGCTGGAAGGAAGCACCGCCCCGGTACGCGGCGGAGGCGTACGACGTGACCGGGATGCTGCTGAAGGCCCTGGCGGCGCTGCCGGCGAAGAGCCGAACGCGGGAGAACCTGCTCGCGGCCGTGCGGGCGGGGAAGTACACGGGCATCACCAAGCCGTTCGCCTTCGAGAAGACCGGTCTGATGGTCATCGACGGAAACGGCGGCTACCTCTGGCGGGTCGAGCAGGGCGACTTCGTGTACGGCGGCCCCGCGCCGCTCACCGTCTGATGGAGCCCCTGCGCGCGGGTGACCCGTCCCGGCTCGGCCGCTACCGGCTGCTGCGGCGCCTGGGGGCCGGCGGCATGGGAGTGGTGTTCCTGGCCCGGGCGCCGGGTGGAGCGATCGCCGCGGTGAAGGTGGTCCGGTCCTCGTACGCCGAGGAGCCGGGCTTCCGGGTCCGGTTCCGCCGTGAGATCGCGGCCGCCCGCCAGGTGGACAGCCCCTGGGTGGTCCCGTTGCTGGACGCGGACGCCGACGCGGAGACGCCGTGGCTGGCGACCTCGTATGTACCGGGTCCATCGCTCGCCGAGACGGTGGACACCTTCGGGCCGCTGTCGCTCGCTTCCGCGCGGGTGCTGGGTCTGCGGCTCGCCGAAGCCCTCGAGGCGGTGCACAGAGCCGGTCTGGTACACCGCGACGTGAAGCCGGGCAACGTCCTGCTGGCCCCGGACGGGCCACGGCTCATCGACTTCGGTATCGCCCGTGCCCCGGAGGCCACCGCGCTCACCTCCAGCGGCGTGATCGTCGGCTCGCCCGGCTTCCTGTCGCCCGAGCAGGCGCGGGCGCGGGGCGGGGAGATCGGGCCGCCCAGCGATGTGTTCTCGCTGGGGTGCGTGCTGGCGTTCGCCGCGACCGGCGTAAGGCCGTTCGGCGGCGGCGGAGCGGCCGGCATGCTGCTGCGCACCGTCTACGAGGACCCGGATCCCATGGCGATCCCGCACGGCCTGACGCCCCTGGTGCGGGACTGCCTGCACAAGGATCCGACCGGTCGGCCCGCTCTCGCCGCACTACGTGAGGCGCTCGCGGCCGGATCGGAGGCCGACTCCGCCGAGCGATCGGACTGGCTCTCCGCGCCGGTCACCCGGCTGATCAACGACCGGTCCGCCGCCGTGCTCACCATCGGCGCGATCGAGCCGACCCAAGTGTCGGCGTCGGCGTCGGCTTCGGCTTCGGCTTCGGCTTCGGCTTCGGCTTCGGCTTCGGCTTCGGCTTCGGCTTCGGCGGACACGGTGTCACCGGAAGCCGCAACGCTCACGGCCGTCACAGCTGCCCCACCCGCCGTGCCGGGCGTCAGCCGCCGCAGATTCATGCGCCTCGGCTCCACGGCCGGGGTCCTGGCGGCCGGCGGCGGCGGAGCCTGGTGGTGGAGCACCCGCTCCGGGACGCCGACGACGCCTCCGTCCGATGCGAGCCCGCGCCCCGAACTGGTCGTGGCGTTCCACGGCGATCTGACGGGCGCCCGGAAGGAGAGCGGGAACGCCCAGCTCAACGGTGCCCGGCTGGCGGTCGAGCAGATCAACGCCAAGAGCGGCCACCCCTTCCGCCTGAAGCTGGTCCCCTACGACGACGGCGGCGACCCGAGCCGGGCCGGCAGCCTGGCCGAACGGCTGACGAAGGACGCCGGCGTCCGCGCCGTGCTGGGACCCACCACCGACGCCTGCTTCGTCGCGACCGAGGTCACCTACACCAAGGCGGTGATGCCCGTCGTGTCCGTCTCGGTGGACGCCGACACCCTGAGCACCACGATCGGCACGAACGTCTTCCACTCGCACGCGGCGCTGCGCGTCACGGGCGGTCTCCTCGCCGCCCCCTGTGTCCGCTACCTCAGCAACCACGTCGACGCCCGCAAGGCGTTCCTCGTGGACGACCGGGCGCAGGGCGACTTCTCCTGGACCGTCTGCGACCAGATCGAGCGGGCACTGCGGCAGACAGGCCGGGACGCCACGGTGACCGCTGTCGCCGCCGGAAAGGTCGACTACGCGGCGCTCGCCGCCCAGGTGGTCTCCACCCGCGCGGACGCGGTCGTGTTCACCGGCGACGCGGCACGGGCCGCGGGACTCGCGTCGGCACTGCGCACCGCGGGGTTCACGGGCACCCGGATGGCGACGGAACGGGCCCTCGACCCGCGGTTCCTCACATCCGCCGGAACCGCCGCGACCGGCTGGGTCTTCGCCACCTCCTTCACCGACCCGACGGTCCGCCCCGCCGCCCGCGCCTTCACCAAGGCCTACCGTGCCCGCTTCGGCACCGGTCCCGGCTGGTACGCGGCGGAGGCCTACGACGCCGTGATGTTCCTGGCGGAGGCGTGCACCAAGGACGGTGCGGCGGTGACGGAGCGGGGTGCGATCGCCCGCCGGATGCCCGAGGTGACGTACTCCGGGATCACCCGGACCGTCCGGTACCAGAAGGGGTACGGCTACAACCACGACGCGATGTTCGAGTTCCGGGCGGCCGACGGCGCGTTCCGCTACCTCGGGCAGTACCAGGAGGCGGCGGTGTCCTGAGCGGGGAACACCTCACCCGCCCGCTCGGCGGGACGTCCGGTGGCCGTCACCGCCGCGCTCACTCCGCGTCGGCGACGACCGACCCGACCCGGTCGGCCAGACCTGGGTCGCGCCGGACCAGGAGGGCCGCGTAGCAGACGGCCGCGAGGAGGGTGGCCAGCGCCGCGTACGGGAACCAGCTGTAGGGGGCGGGCTGTCCGGGCTTGGCCAGGTAGTACAGCGGGACCAGGACGGCGAGGGCGCCGACCCCTGGCAGCACCAGATGCCGCACGGTCCGGAACTCCTGGGGACGGTATCTGCGGTAGTACAGCGGCAGCGCGATGTTGGACGCGAGATAGACCAGCAGGATCAGGATGGCGCCCAGGCTCGAGGACTCGGCGAAGAAGACCACAGGGTTCATCGGACCGCCGTCCCCGAGCAGATGCCCCAGGCCCCAGCCCGCGATGATCAGCAGCGCGGTGGCGGTGAAGGTGACGATCGCGTTGTTCGGCGTACGGCGCGTGGGATGGACGTACCCGAAGAAGGACGGGAGCAGCCCCTCGCGGCCGGCGTTGAACACCAGTCGCGCCTGGGAGTTGATACCCGCGATCAGCACGCCGAGGGTGGAGGTCAGGCCCCCGACGTAGGCGAGGACCGCCAGTGCCCCCAGCGTGTGCTGGGCGACGTCGATGAAGGGGATCCGGGAGTCGCCGAGCCGCCGCACGTCGTAGCCGAAGCCGGTCACCGTGGCGTAGGAGAAGAGGATGTAGCTCACCGTCATGATCGCCACGGAGGAGAACACCGCGCGGCCGACGTTGCGCCGCGGGTTCTCCGTCTCCTCGGCCAGCGCCGCCGAGTTCTCCCAGCCGATGAACAGGTACACCGCCAGCGGGAAGCCCGCCGCGAGACCCTTGATGCCGTGGGTGAGATGGGAGGGCAGGAACGGCGCGACCGAGAGGTCACCACGGTGCTCGACGATCGCCGCGACCGAGACCACGACCAGCACGAGCATCTCCACGCCGAAGAAGTAGCCGGCCCACTTGGTGGACACCACGATCCCGCGCAGCATCAGCACCACCGACAGCCCGGTCAGCAGCAGCGTCCAGACGATCCACGGCATGTCGACACCGGTGTAGTGGTGCAGGGTGATCTGCATGAACCCGCCCGAGATCGCGATGACGGAGGCCATCGCGATGATGTAGCCGAGTCCGGCGAGCAGGGCTGTGGTCACCGCGCTGACCGGCCCGAAGGTCTTGCCCACGAAGGTGGTGAAGCTGCCCGCCGAGGGGTGCGCCCGGGAGAACTCGGCCAGCGTGTTGCCGAACAGCGCGACCGCCGCTCCCGCCGCCACGATGGTCAGCGGGGACGCGACGCCCGCGGTGGTGGCCAGGAAGGCGAAGCCGAAGAAGAAGCTCATGGCCGGGCCCACGTTGGCCATCGTGGCGGCGGCGATGTCCGCCATGCCGAGGACGCCACCGCGCAGCCGCTGGGGGGCGCCGTCGGCGGGGCCCGACGGCGACGACGGTCCGGCAGGTCCGGCAGGTCCGGGCTCAACCATGGCGACAACTCCCTTCTGAGAGGTCAGTTCGGTTCGGCGTGCCGGTGTGCCTTCACCGCGCGTACCGCCAGGTCCATCGCGCCCCGGCCGAGTTCGTCGAGCAGGTCGGCGTGGCAGCGGTTGCGGGCCTGTACGACCGCGGGGTCCGGCGCGGGCCGCAGCAGGCACTCCCTGCCGAGCAGGTCGGCGGCGAACTCCCTGATCCCGGCGCCGCCGAGCGTCTCCGCGAGGTCGAGGTGGAAGCGGGTCTCCAGCTCGAGCAGCCGTGCCGGGTCGTCCGCCAGGTCCATCTCCTCGACCAGCGCCCGCAGCCCGTCGAGCCGGCCCTCCGGCAGCTCGCCCGCGGTGTGCGCCACGAGCCCGCACTCGAGCAGCAGATGGAAGGACTCCAGTGCGTCCGCCTCGTCGGCGTCGTACATCACGGCGACGACCGGGCCCCAGTCCGCCGCGACGAAGGTCCCGCCCGCCCGGCCGCGACGGCGGTCGAGCAGGCCGTCCTGGCACATGGCCTCCAGCGAGCGGCGCACGGTGATCTCACTGATCCCGAGCTCCTCGGCGAGGACTCCCGCGTCCGGCAGCCGGTCGCCTGGCGACACGGACCGCAGACGCACCCGCAGGGCGATCCGGGACCGGACGAGCTCCGCTCCCGTGGGACCCCGGCCGGCCAGGACGCGCGTGTCCCAGCCGCTGTAGGGGCCGAACTTGCCCGGTGCATTCACCACGGCGCCACCTTAACGGCCTGGCGAGCGGGGTCACGGTGTGGTCCACAGAGGGCTCCCGGAAGAGGGGGTTCCGCGCTGCACGAAAAATAGAGCAAGGTGAACAGTTAAACAAGTCTTGTTCTTTTGGATCGTACTGAACTAATTTCCAGACGCCCCCCTGGTCCGTACTCCCTGTCCGTCCGCACTCCCTCCATGGATGTCGAGATGACCACAACCGTCCCCAAAACCCCTCCCGCCGAGTCCGGCGGCTCTGGCGACTCCGGCGACTCCGGCGGCCTGCAGGCCGGACTGAAGAGCCGCCACCTGTCGATGATCGCGATCGGCGGTGTCATCGGCGCCGGCCTGTTCGTCGGCTCCGGCTCCGGCATCGCCGCCGCCGGTCCCGGCATCCTCGTCTCGTACGCGCTCGTCGGCGTCCTCGTCGTCCTCGTGATGCGCATGCTCGGCGAGATGGCCGCGGCCAACCCCACCTCCGGTTCGTTCTCGGCCTACGCGGACCGCGCGCTGGGCCGCTGGGCCGGCTTCACCATCGGCTGGCTGTACTGGTTCTTCTGGGTCGTGGTGCTCGCCGTCGAGGCGACCGCCGGGGCCAAGATCCTGGCCGGCTGGATCCCCGCGGTGCCCCAGTGGGGCTGGGCCCTGATCGTCATGATCGTCCTCACCGCCACCAACCTGGTCTCGGTCAGCTCCTACGGTGAGTTCGAGTTCTGGTTCGCCGGCATCAAGGTCGTCGCCATCGCCGCGTTCATCGTGCTCGGCGGCCTCGCGCTGTTCGGGCTGCTGCCCGGCTCCGACCACCCGGCGAGCGGCTTCTCCAACCTCACCGCGCACGGCGGCTTCCTGCCGAACGGGCCGGGCGCGATCCTCACCGGCGTCCTGATGGTCGTCTTCTCCTTCATGGGCAGCGAGATCGTCACCCTGGCGGCGGGCGAGACCGCCGACCCGCGGGCCGCCGTCACCAAGGCCACCAACAGCGTGATCTGGCGGATCGCCGTGTTCTACCTGGGCTCGATCCTGGTCGTGGTGTCGCTGCTGCGCTGGAACGACCCGGCGATCCTCAAGGACGGCTCCTACGTCGCCGCCCTGAGCTCCATCGGCATCCCGCACGCCGCGCAGATCATGAACACCATCGTGCTGACCTCGGTGCTGTCCTGCCTCAACTCGGGCCTGTACACCGCCTCGCGCATGGCCTTCTCGCTCGGCCGCCGCAGCGACGCCCCGGCCGCCTTCGGACAGACCACGGGCCGGGGCGTACCACGCGCGGCCATCCTCGCCTCAGTGGTCTTCGGCTTCGTCGCCGTCGCCTTCAACTACCTCTGGCCGGACACCGTCTTCCAGTTCCTGCTCAACTCCTCCGGCGCGATCGCCCTGTTCGTCTGGCTGGTGATCTGCTTCTCCCAGCTGCGGATGCGCAAGATCATCGAGCGGGAGTCGCCGGAGAAGCTGGTCGTCCGGATGTGGCTCTACCCCTACCTGACCTGGGCAACCATCGCCCTCATCACCTTCGTCCTCGGCTACATGCTGACCGACACGGCCGACGGCGGCGGCCGCGACCAGGTGGTTCTGTCCACCTTGGTGGCGGCCGCCGTGGTGGCCTTCGCGGTGATTCGGGGGCGGCTGTCGGGCAGGAAGGCGGCGCAGGACACCGCTCCTCTGTCCTGACCCCGGTGTGCTGCTAAGAGTTCCGAAACCGGGAACCTCCAAGAATCTGCCGTAGTCCGCTGTCAACCGCACAGCGTGTACGGGCAACCCTTGCGCGTTCCCGGTTTCGGCGCGCGCCTCGCGCCGCCGTTCCGCCCACCATCCGTCAGCCGAGCCCCGCTCCCCTCCCCCGAGTGCCATGCTGCGACGCCGAACACCCGTGGTCACAAGACCCGAGCTGGACGACCGCCACTGCACTGAGCTTTCGCCGCACTGCGCCCGTCGCAGCAGATGCACGGCCCCGGGGCCGGGTCGACCCGCCCTCTGCGGACGGCCGGCAAGCGAGGACAGCGGTACGGGGAGGTCCACCGGAAGGTCGCGCAGGACGGTGAGCAGCGCCCGGCTGTCGACGGCCCCGAGACCGACTGCGGAACGGCGGCGGGCATCATCGGCGAACACGGTGACGGCGGCCCGCACCTGCTGTCCGCGCAGCCTAAGCTCGGCGAGTGCCTGCTCGGCCAGCAGCATGTCTCGTATCCTGGTTCTGGTTGCTCGGGGTTGGTCTGTCGGACGGCGTGAGGTGTAGCAGAGGCCGTTCGCCTCTGTTGTCTATCAGCCCCGCACGATCCGAGGACGTCCGCCGACGGAATGTGGCCGCCCGGTGGCCGTGTCTCCCTACCACGCGCCCGCGATGCAGCACTCCCTGCTCCACCGCTCCACCTGCCCGAACCCTCCCCCGTCCCCTCCACGTGGTCGACACGTTCGCCTAGGATGGCGAGCACCATCTCAGCGGCCCGACGGGCTTCCTGATCCGTCTGCACGGCGGACATCGAAGGACATGCCCCCACCCGCACGAGTCTTTTTCGTGTTGCCTGGGGGCATTTTCTTGCTGTTCCGTGAGTCCGCGGCGTCCGTGGCCGCCCGCCTCCTCGAAGGGTCGCTGGCGCTGCATCTGACCGAGAACTTCCGTCACCAGCACGGCCGGAGGCCGGGACCGGCGGAGATACGTTCCTGGGAACGCAGTCTCCCGGCGCTCATCAACGCGTTGATCGAGGCCGGGCTCGACGACGTGGAGGTCCTCCTCGAGTACAGCCTGCCCCTCACCAGCAAGCGAGCGGACGCCGTACTCGCCGGTGTGCACCCGACCACAGGGGAGCCGTCCTACGTCGTCGTGGAACTCAAGCAGTGGAGCACCGCCTATCCGGAGGAGGACGAGCCGCTGCTGTGCCGCATCGACGCGTACGCGCAGCCCGTACTCAATCCGATTGAGCAGGTGCGGGGCTACTGCGAGTATCTGCTGTCATTCAACGGGGCATTGGAGCGAGTGCCCAACTCGCTGGCCGGAGTGGCAT
Source organism: Streptomyces sp. NPDC060000 (assembly GCF_042737375.1). Classification (NCBI taxonomy): domain Bacteria; kingdom Bacillati; phylum Actinomycetota; class Actinomycetes; order Kitasatosporales; family Streptomycetaceae; genus Streptomyces; species Streptomyces sp. NPDC060000. Next base: position 78,586 of record NZ_JBHWUU010000030.1, on the reverse strand, counting down.
TTCTGCACAACGCGACCGAGTTCCAGATCGCGGGGCTGAGGGAAGTCGAGGAGAACCAGTACGGTCGGCTGTACACCGGGGAACAACGCGGCGCCTTCCTGGACTTCCTGCGCTCACGACTCGCCTCGAAGCCCGGCGCGCAGCTGGCCGACGTACTGCTCGACGCCAAGGTACGGCCGTCAAAGCAGCTGATGTCTGTCGCGGCAGCCGAGATCCGCGACCGTGAGCAGTTCGTACTCATCGCCGAGCAGCGGGTCGCGTACGAGAAGGTGATGTCCGCCGTCCGCAAGGCCAAGCGCGGCAACCACAAGCGGGTGATCGTGGTGACGGGCGGTCCTGGATCCGGCAAGAGCGTGATCGCGCTGTCGGTCCTGGGCGAGCTGTACCGCCGCGGAGTACCCGCGCTGCACGCGACCGGGTCGCAGTCGTTCACCAAGACGATGCGCAAGGTCGCGGGGCACAAGAAGCGTGAAGTGCAGCAGCTGTTCAAGTACTTCAACAGCTTCATGGACGCCGAGCCCAACGACCTCGACGTGCTGATCTGCGACGAGGCCCACAGGCTACGGAAGACCTCCGCCAACCGCTACACCAAGGCGGCGCTGCGTACCGGACGACCCCAGGTGGCCGAACTGATCGACGCGGCCCGGGTCCCCGTCTTCCTGCTCGACCAGCACCAGGTGGTGCGGCCGGGCGAGATGGGGACCAGGCAGGAGATCGAACGGGCCGCCGCCGCGCAGGGCCTGGACTGCACGGTGGTGGAACTGGACGGCCAGTTCCGGTGCGGGGGCAGCGACGCGTACGAGAAGTGGGTCATCGACCTGCTCGGCCTTGACGGCGACACGCCCAGCCAGTGGGAGCCCGACGGCAAGCTGCAACTACTGACCGCCGAGTCCTCTCAGGAGATGGAGGACTTCCTCGTGGCGCGCCGGGAGGAGGGCTACGACGCCCGTATGTCGGCCGGCTACTGCTGGAAATGGACTGCCAATATCACCCCTGACATGGCGACACTCCCCACAGACGTCGTCATCGGCCAATGGTCCCGCCCCTGGAACGTGTACGGCGACCGATCCGTGCTCGGCGCCCCGCCCGCACCCCTCTGGGCCACCGACCCGGCCGGCTTCGGCCAGGTCGGCTGCGTCTACACGGCGCAAGGTTTCGAGTACGACTGGTCGGGCGTGATCATCGGTCCGGACCTGGTCTGGCGGACGGACCGCTGGGTCGTGGACCGCTCGGCCTCGAAGGACCCGTCTTTCACCAAGGCCACGCCGGACGACGACGTCGACCGGCTCATCCGCAACACGTACAAGGTGCTGCTGACGCGGGGAATGGTCGGGACGATCCTCTACTCGACGGACGCGGAGACCCGCGAGAAGCTGCGGTCGCTCATTCATCCGGCATCTCGGGCCGAGGTGCCGGCACTTGTGTAGTGCCGCATGTGCGAAACGCGGTCATCCTGCCCACACGTTCCCAGAGGACGGAACTCCGTCGGAGCGGAGGGGAAGCCGTCGGGCCGCCGTGACGATTGCTTGAACTCTGACGGAGGGGGCGCTTGGCCACCCCGCCCGGCCGCCGGAGTACGAGCGCCGCTCAGCGATGTGACCGTAGAGTGATCAGCTGTCGGATGCGGCCCGACGGGCTTCCCTCAGGACATGCCCCCACCCGCACGAGTTCTTCGTGCCTAGGGGGATGTCCTCGTGCTCCTGCTGCAGCTTCCTGCGGTGGACCTTCTCAGACTTGATCAACGGCGCCTGCTGCTGTCCCATCTGGCCGCACGCTGGCTGTCCTTCAAAAAGAAGGAAGTCAGCGACGGGGAGAAAGCGGCCTGGAAGGAAAGCCTCATACAACTCGCCACCGACCTGGTGAGTGCGGGCCGTGGCGATGTACGGATGCTCGTGGAATGCGAGCCCGAGGGTGCTGACGCACCGGTGGATGTCGTGCTGGTGGGACGGCACCCGGAAACGGATCGGGAATCGGTCCTGCTTGTGGAACTCAAACGGTGGAGTTCGGTCTCGCACAGCGCCAAGAGACCCGAAAGAGTCGACGTGCCCGGCTATGCGAACCCCAAGCCACACCCCAGCGACCAGCTCCAAGCCACCTATGACTTCTTCACCGGTGACGAGGGCCCGCTCAAGGGCATGCAGATCGAGTACGCAGGCCTCTCCTACCTGCACAACGCCCACGATTCCGATGTGGCCCCCTTGTTCTCCGCCCGCACCTCCACGGGACCGCACGCGTTGACCATCACGGCCGACACACGCGCCAATCTCCTAGACGAGCTGCGAGAACGCTTCGCGGAGAACGGAAGTGCCTCTGCGGCGGAAAGGGTTCTGCAGCAGATGGCCATCCGGACCACACCACTGCTCACCGCGATGATGTCGTCGCGAGGCGAAGACACCGTGTTCACCCTGCGAGGTGAGCAGCGTCGAGTCTTCCGAGACATCCATCTGGCCGTCGAGCGTCTTCCAGCGGACGAAGAACGTGCCGTCTTCATCGTGGAGGGAGGGGCCGGGAGCGGCAAGAGCGCGATCGGCCTGGAACTGCTGCAGCGCTTCTCGGCCGCAGGAGGAAACGTCAAGTACGCCAGCGGCTCCCGTGCGTTCGACGCTGCGATGAAGAAGCACGTCGGCTACGGCGACGGAGAGTTCCAGGACAGGTTCGCCTTCTTCAGCAGCTTCATCACCCCACCTCAGCCGCCGTTGGATCTGCTCATCTGCGACGAAGCGCACCGCCTGCGCGCACGCTCGACATCCCGCTATCTGCCGGAGGAACAGTGGGGGAAGCAACCCCAGGTGGATGATCTCCTCGACGCCGCCCGAGTGACCGTCTTCCTGCTGGACGGAAGCCAAGTCGTACGTCCCAACGAGGTGGGGACGGCGGACCTGATCCGGCGCGCCGCGGAGAATCGTCACACCACGCCCAGGATGTACGAGCTCCACAAGCAGTTCCGCTGCGGAGGCAGCGACCGCTATCGCGACTGGGTCCACGATCTTCTCGGCATCTCCGACCGCGACCCGGACAGCTGGATTCCCGACGGCCTCATGCACGTCGAGGTGGCGGACAGCCCGGAGGAACTGGAGCGGATCATCCTGGAGGAGAACGAGGCAGGGGCGAGTGCGCGTATGGTCGCGGGCTTCTGCTGGCCGTGGACGCCGCTGCGGAAGGACGGGACGCTGGAGTCGGACGTGCGCATCGGGGACTGGCATCGCCCGTGGAACGTCAAGGGAGACAGCCCCGGGGCGAACGACGCACCGCCCGCCAAGCTCTGGGGAGTACGACGCGAGGGCGTCGGCCAGATCGGGTGCGTGTACAGCGCGCAGGGGCTGGAGTGGGACTGGTGCGGCGTGATCATCGGTGACGACATGGTCTGGCGCGAGGACCACTGGGAGTACCGGCGCGCGGCATTGACCCGCGACAAGGAACGCGGGGTATGGCTGGTACGGACGCCGGGTTCGGCGGACGAGAGCATCCGGTCCAAGAACAACGAGCGGTTCGACGAATGCGTACGCAACGCGTATCACGTGTTGATGACCCGGGCCAGCCGCGCGACGGTGCTGTACTCGACGGACGCCGAGACTCAGGCGTACCTGAAGAAAATGGTCGGCCCTGTCGAGGACGACGGCCTGCGCCCCACATGGAACAGCCTGCCGCCTGAAGCACGCGGCGTCCGGCTTCCGCCGGTGCCGAAGCACAGGCGCAGGAGAAAGAAGCGAGCGAAGACCGGCCCGCAGGATCAGCAGCTGAGCTTCGAATCTCTGAGCTGAAAGTCGGGTTCAGTGGTGGGGTCCGAGGACCCCACCACCCTGCGGCTACAAACCGCAGACCCGTGCCGCCGTCTGCGCAACGCTCCACAGCGCCTTGGCCACGAGGCCGGCGGCGATACGGAGCGCGAGCTCGCGGTGCCACGCGCGCTGCGTCTGTGCGTTCTTGTCGGAGGCGATGCTCATGCAACAGCCCTTCTGCAAAGCCGCGAGGTAGCCCCCCGCCAAGGCGGTAGAACGGGTCCTGCCCTACCGGGCGGTCCACACCACCGAAGTGGCGTCCACAAGGGATGCGCTCCACTGCCGAGCCTGTGCAGTTCCGACCGCACCTTCCGAAGAAGAGACACGGCGCGAAGCAACGGTAGCCGAACTCCGGTAATTTCGCTGAGACTTGTGCCCGGCGGCGCGATCGGGGCGTCTCCGTACACGGTCGCAGTCGTCCGGGGGACCTGGTAGAGCCGGCACGCCTGTTCGCCATCCGCGCTCCCTGCCTGCAGGTGGCGTCGCGGACGAGCTGTATCACAGAAACCGAATGGAGAATCGACGTGGGCGAAAGGGATATTCCAGCAGGCTGGGTGTGGGTCTGTTTAGCGGACGTTCTGGGTGAACCACTCTTCAACGGCCGCTCCGCAAGTACCACCGCCGATGGTTTTCCGTTTCTGCGCCTTACGGCAATCAAAAGAGGAGGAGTGGATTTCTCCGAGCAGAGGAATGGATCGTGGACGATGGAGCAAGCCACCCCATTCCTTGTCTCCGATGGAGACTTTCTCGTGGGTCGCGGGAACGGATCTCTTAAGCTGGTTGGACGGGGAGCCCTCGCGCGGCATGTGCCGTCTCCCGTAGCCTTTCCCAGTTCCATGATTCGCGTCAGACCACATCCAGAGGTCATGACTCCCGAATATTTGGCGAACATCTGGGACTCCCCACTCGTACGTTTCCAAATAGAGAAGGCCGCGCGTGACTCCGCACGCCATCCCTACACGATCAGCCATGACACCTTGGCAGATATCCGAATCCCCTTGCCGCCCATAGGGGAACAGCGCCGCATCGTCGAAGCGCTGGAAACTCATCTCATCCGCCTCGATACCGGACAGCACAGTCTCCAGCGAAGCATCTCACTCATACCGAAGCTCCGCTCAGCGGTCCAAAATACCGCGATTTCGGGACGCGCCCCGTTCACCCGCACCCCCAGCCATTGGAGCTGGGGAGATCTTGGCGACGTTATTGCACGGATCGAGACGGGGAGATCCCTTCGCTGCGAACCTCGGCCCGCCGAGGAAAATGAGTGGGGCATAATCAAAACCAGTGCCATGACACGGGGGATTTTCGACCATGCCGAAAACAAGGCCGTCGAGGCCGACACGAACATAGACCCGCGGAACGAGATCAAGCCGAATGACATATTGGTCAGCCGGGCGAACACGGCCGTCCACGTAGGTGCTGCGGTCCTTGTAGGTGACTGCCGTCCGCGACTACTGCTCAGCGACAAGAGCCTTCGCCTCATCCCGAAGGATGGGATAGAGAAGACATGGCTCATCCAGATTCTTTCATCACCCTATGTCCGCAGACAGATCTCACGTCAGGCCACTGGCACCCTGGCGTCCATGCGCAATATCACTCAGCAGAATCTGATGCGTGTAAGAATCCCCATCCCGTCCCGCGAGGAACAAGCAAGAATCGGCGAAGCGCTCAGAACTGACGTCGAGCGCATTGATCATCTGGCGGAGCAACTTCAGCCACTCGGGCTCGAGTCGGAGCATCTCAGGCAGTCCCTGCTGAGTCGCGCCGTCGAGGGCCAACTCGTCCGCCAGGATCCCGCCGACGAGCCCGCCGGCGCCCACCTCACTCGCATCCGGGCCGAGCGGGAAGCCCGAGGCCGCAAAAATCGACCTACGCGCCGACGTCCCCAGAGGCCGGATTCTTCATCACCGTCACCCCTTACCCAAACCGCCATTCAGCTGGAGTTAGAGCTTTGACACACACCTTCCCCACCCAAGCAAACAAAAAGAAGACAGACCCGTTGACTGCCCGGCTCTGGGAATATTGCAACGCTCTCCGTGACAGCGGCTTATCCACCGCCGAGTTCGTGGAACAGCTCACGTATCTCAATTTCCTCAAGATAGCTGACGAGATCGCTGACTGGCCTGCCAAGGGGGTGAATGAGAGCGCCGCGATCGTGCCGGCTGGATATGACTGGAAATCTCTGGTGAAAAAGACGGGTTCGGACCTCGGAGATCACTACCGTGCCGTCCTCGCCGAACTCGCCAAGAAGGACCCCGCCACTACCGTTGGCGGTATTTTCTCAGGGAGTCAGCATCGCGTCCCTAGTGACGAACTCCTCCGAAAGTTGATCGTCGATCTGATCGATCCGCTGGAATGGAATGAGCGGACCCTCGATCTCATGCGTGACGCGTTCGAGGACCTGCTTGCCAGGAGCGCGGAGGACACCAAGACCGGGGCGGGTCAATATTTCACTCCACGTCCGCTCGTCAAGGCGATTCTAGATGTGATGCAGCCGGGTCCGACTGATACCATCACCGACCCTGCTTGTGGTACCGGAGGTTTCCTGATCGCCGCGCACCGCTACATTCTCGAGCATCACTTGCAGGAACTTTCCTCAGAGGAGCTTCAAGCTCTTTCCTCAGGCAGTATCTGGGGGCAGGAACTGGTCCCGAGCACAGTGCGCCTGGCATTGATGAATATGCTGCTGCACGGCCTGGGGACCACCACTGGGCAGTCACTCGTCGAGACCGGGGACGCTCTCATCAGGCAGCCGACTCGGCACGCTTCCCTAGTCCTCGCTCACCCGCCATTCGGGATCAGATCCGCGATCCCGGCCGTCGACAGAAACGGCATGGAGAAGGAGGACTTTCATTACCCACGCAACGATTTCCCGATCACCACCACGAACAAACAGATCAATTTCCTCCAGCACGTCATGTCTTTGATGGAGATGAATGGGCGCGCAGCTGTCATCGTCCCCGACAACGTCCTGTTCGAGAGTGGAAATTGCTCGACCTTGCGACGCCGCCTGCTCGATGATTTCGACCTGCACACCATCCTGCGACTCCCTACCGGAACCTTCTACGCCAGCGGCATCAAGGCGAACGTCCTATTCTTCGACAAACGACCTCGCGTCGAAGGAAAGTCCAACACCTCAAAACTCTGGGTCTACGACTTGCGAACTGACATGCAGTTCTCACTCAAGCGGAAGCCACTGCAACAAGTCGATCTGATCGATTTCATCGAATCGTACCTACCGGGAAGACCTCACGCGGACAGGGTCGAGACAGAGCGTTTCCGGTGTTTCCCGTACGAGGAACTGGTCGCCCGCAACCATCTCAACATGGACATCTCCTGGGCGGGAGACCCAACGTTTGATGACACTCACAGCGCGCCGCCTCCTGAAGTGATCGCTCGAGAGATCGTCGAGAACCTGGAATCCGCTCTGAACCAGTTTGCTTCCATCGCCGAGGAACTGGGTGGTGAGCCCTGGCCTCAAGCGGACAAGCGGACAATAGCCCATCCTAAGCCGTGAATTCGCTGACGCCGGATAGTTGGGAGCAGTCGTTCGCACGGTACAGACGGAGCGAGCGGACATCTCGGGGCTTCGCAGCCTCGCCGCGTCCATCGCTCCGGCCTGGAGAATCAGCCCGAGCCGAGGCTGTAGCGACTACGGCCACACAGCCCTCTGTGGTACTCGACGCACTCTTCGTCGATAACGTGCTCGGGATGGCGCGTCAGAGTCCTGATCAGCTCTCTGTCACTGCTTCGCCGCACGTTCCAGTCCTCGTCGATGAAGAGGAAGAGCCTGTCGAACTGGACATGGTGGTTGGGGCAGAGGCACAACAAGTTGGACAGTTTGTCCGGTCCTTCGTGAGGCTTTCCGATCCCTTGAATGTGCGCCACCTCGCTGTAATGGCCGAAGCGTGTCTCCAGCTGCACGCCGCATACCTGACACCGGTGCTGGTAAAGCAGCTTGATCTCAGCGACGAGGTGGGCGTCACGATCGGGGCGTGATGAATTCACCTGCCGACGCGTTCCGGGCCTGGTGTTCTCATCCGCGTCTCGCTCCTCGGTCTCCTCTCCTACCGGCACTTCATGGACCTGACCGCGGGGTTCACCGCCGCCCCGGAGTTCACCGTGCTGTCGGGGCGGACGGAGATCGGCACCACGGATCCCGCACTGCTCACCGACAAGGTCGTCGGTCCCCGGCGGCTGTTGCTCGCGGGACGCAGCTGGCAGGTCACGTACATCGACTGGTCAGCTCGTGCTGCACGCCAGAAGAAGGCCCTCTTCGAAGAGGTGCTGGGAACCGGCATACGGTCAACTCGCACGCCAGAATCCCAGCGGCAGACGAGTCGGGCTGTACGCCGGGTTTTGTGCCGAGGGGTCTCGCGACGTCCTCGGTGACGGCCATCCATCTAGGACCGGCGTTGCCGCCGGCCTCGTGCGGTCTACCCGCGGACTCGGGCGAGCAGCCCTCGAACGTCCGCGCAGAGCACCTGTTACAGCGCTCCTTTTGACCTTGCTCCAGGTGGGGTTTACCTAGCTGCCCAGGTCACCCTGGGCACTGGTGGTCTCTTACACCACCGTTTCACCCTTACCCGGCACCGAGGCGCCGGGCGGTCTGTTTTCTGTGGCACTGTCCCGCGGGTCACCCCGGGTGGCCGTTAGCCACCACCTTGCCCTGTGGAGCCCGGACGTTCCTCGGGAAGCCCCGTAAGGGACTCCACGCGGCCGTCCGCCCGGCTCGTCTGCCGTGTCGACCATGGTACCGGGCGGACGCCGCGCTTCGGGCCCGAGGCCACGTTGCGCTTCGGGTCCGGGGCCACGTCGCGCTTCGGGCCCGAGGCGGTCGCAAGGACCGAGCCCGCCAGGATCAGCGCGAAGGCCGCCAGGATGCCGGCCGTCAGGCGCTCGTCCAGGAACAGGGCTCCCGCGGCCACCGCGACCGCCGGGTTGACGTAGGTGATGACCGTCGAGCGGGTCGGGCCGATCTCCTTGATCAGCTCCAGGAACGCCACGAAGGCGACGGCCGTGCAGACGACCCCCAGGGCCGCCAGCGCCCCCAGGACGGAGGCGCTGGGCATCTCCGACGGCCAGGTCGCGGCGGCCGCGGGTGCGTAGACCAGCGCCGCCAGGGTCAGGCACGGGACGATGAGGTGGAGGGTGGGGACGTCCTTGAGGCGGCGGGCCGCTATCAGCGGGGCCGTCGCGTAGCCGACGACCGTCAGCAGCACCTCGCCCAGGGACTTCGCGTCGCCTCCCGTGAGGTGCGGGACGGTCAGGACCGCCACCCCGGCGAGGCCCACGGCCAGGCCGGCCACCCGCCGCACGCCCAGCACCTCGGTGTCCCCGAGGAAGCGGGCCGCCAGCACGCCGACGATCGGGACGCCCGCGACCAGCAGGCCGGCGGTGGAGCTGGAGAGGTGCCTCTCGGCATCCGTGAGCGTGAACCAGGGTCCGATGATCTCGATGACCGCGAAGGCCAGCATGGGCTTCCAGTGCGCCCGTACCGTCCGGGTCAGGCCGCGTTGCCGTAGCGCGAAGGGAAGCAGGAGGGCCGCGCCCAGCGCACATCGGGTGAAGACGACCATGGACGGGGAGAGATCCTCCACCGCGACCTTGATCAGCAGATAGGGGATGCCCCAGATCACTCCCATCAGGGAGAACAGGAACCAGCCGCGTGCAGTCATACGGGGAGTGTCGGCCCGGCCCCGGTCAGCTGTCTTGAACGCTGTTGCGGTATGCCGCCGGGGTAACGCCCAGGACGCGGCGGAACCAGCGGGTGAGGTGGGCCTGGTCCGCGAAGCCCACCAGGCCGGCGACCTCCGCGGGACGCAGCCCGGACTCCAGCAGGCCCCGGGCCCGGGCCACCCGGTACTGGGCCAGCCAGGCGTACGGCGGCATGCCGGTCGTCGTACGGAAGGCGCGCAGGAGCTGGTAGCGGGACAGGCCCAGGTCCGCCGCGAGGTCGGCCAGCGAGGGCGGGGCGAGGAGCTCGTCGGCGAGGCGGGTGCGGACCGCGTGGGTGAGGTGCTCGGCGCCGGGAACCGTGTCGCAGACCGGCCGGGCCGTGGAGTGGCGTCGGGCGAGGGCCGTCAGCAGCCACGGGAAGCGGGACTCGGCCTCCAGGGGGTCGGGGCAGGCGGCCAGTTCCGTGTGCGCCCGGCACAGCGCGACGGCCAGTTCGGGGTCGTCGAGGAGGGGCTCACGGAAGTGCGGTACGCCGCCGAGGGTGCCCTCGGTGAGGAGGCCGGGGTCGGCGTACAGGGCGCGGTAGGCGTAGCCGTCGGTGTCGTTGCCCGGGCCGCCGGTGTGCGTCTCGCCAGGGGCCAGGACGACGATGGAGCCGGGGCCTGTACGGATGTGGCCACCGCGGTAGTCGATGATCTCCGAGCCGCCCACACAGACACCCACGGTGAACTCCTCGTGGGCGTGCGGGGCGTAGACATGCCGGTCGAAGCGGGCGGTGAGGAGGTCCAGTGGCGGGCCGCAACGCCCCAGTCGGGCTCTGGTCCACAACGCCTGTTCACGACTCACTCGCCACCCCCGTGCGATCCCCCGCACATGACCCCCATGTGCTTCTACGGGTGCAACGCTCCAGGTCCCGGTTCCATGCCGGGAGGGCGTCGGTGGGCGCCGGGCAGGCGTCGAGCGGGGCAACGGGCGGCCGCGAACCCCGGCAGGGGCGCCGCGCGGCACGCCGTACGCTGTCGCAGCAGAGCTCTATTGAAGGAGATTCACCGTGCTTGTCCTGCTGCCTCCCTCCGAAGGCAAGGCGTCCTTCGGCCGTGGCACCCCGCTCAAGCTGGAGACCCTCTCCCTGCCGGGGCTCGGCGCCGCCCGCGAGGCCGTCCTCGACGAGCTGGTCGAGCTGTGCGCGGCCGACGAGGACAAGGCGCGCGAGGTGCTGGGACTGAGCGAGGGGCTGCGCGGCGAGATCGCGAAGAACACGGAGCTGCGCACGGCGGCAGCCCGTCCCGCCGGGGAGATCTACACGGGCGTCCTGTACGACGCCCTCGGCCTGGCCTCTCTCGACGCGGCCGCGAAGAGGCGCGCCGCCCGGTCGCTTCTCGTCTTCTCGGGTCTTTGGGGTGCCGTCCGGGTGACGGACCGGATCCCGTCGTACCGCTGCTCGATGGGCGTGAAGCTGCCCGGTCTCGGTTCGCTGGGCACGTACTGGCGTACGCCGATGGCGTCCGTGCTGCCCGAGGCGGCCGGACACGGGCTGGTGCTGGACCTGCGGTCGGCCGCGTACACGGCCGCGTGGAAGCCGACGGGCGAGGTCGCGGGGCGGACCGCGAGCGTGCGGGTGCTGCACGCGCCGACCCGGAAGGTCGTCAGCCACTTCAACAAGGCGACCAAGGGGCGGATCGTGCGGAACCTGCTGACGGCCGGGATCGCCCCCGCGGGTCCCGCCGAGCTGGTGGAGGCGCTGCGGGACCTCGGCTACGTGGTGGAGGAGAAGGCGCCGGCGAAGGCGAAGGCCGGGACGACGGCCTGGACGCTGGACGTACTCGTGGACGAGGTGCACTGACCGCCACCCCTCCATTGCAGCATGCGCAACGCCCTTTGCGCGTGTTGCACACCGCGGGCAGGATGAGGCGCATGACCTCGCCCCTGCCCTTCTCTTCGGCTGCCTCGATACTGGACCTGGCTCCGGTCGTGCCCGTGCTGGTCGTGGAGGACGCCGCCGACGCCGTACCGCTGGCGCGGGCGCTGGTGGCGGGCGGGCTGCCCGCGATCGAGGTGACCCTGCGGACGCCGGCCGCGCTCGACGCGATCCGGGAGATCTCCGGGTCGGTGCCGGAGGCGGTCGTCGGGGCCGGGACGGTGATCACGCCGGCCCAGGTGACGGCGTGCGCGGAGGCCGGGGCACGGTTCCTGGTGAGCCCCGGCTGGACGGACGCCCTGCTGACGGCGATGCGGGCGTCCGGGATGCCCTTCCTGCCCGGGGTGTCGACCACGTCGGAGGTCGTGGCGCTGCTGGAGCGGGGGGTGCGGGAGATGAAGTTCTTCCCGGCGCAGGCCGCGGGCGGTACGGCCTACCTCAGGTCACTGGCCGGACCGCTCCCCCAGGCCCGGTTCTGCCCCACCGGCGGAATCGGCCCGGACAACGCGCCGGACTATCTGTCCCTGCCCAACGTCGGTTGCGTGGGCGGGAGTTGGATGGTCCCGGCGGACGCGGTCGCGGCGCGGGACTGGACTCGGATCGAGGGGCTCGCGCGTGCCGCCTCGTATCTCAGGACCGCGGGTGGGACGTGTCGTTGAGCAGGTCTCAGGGCCGCAGGTGGGACGTGTCGTTGAGCAGGCGGACGCTGGCGTTGCCGTCCGCGTAGTAGGCCACCGCCGACACCGAGGCCGCCGACAGTTCCATGCGGAACAGCGACTCGGGCGGGGCGCCCAGGGCGAGCCGTACGAACGTCTTGATCGGGGTCACATGGGTGACCAGCAGCACCGTGCGGCCCGCGTACGCCGCGACCAGCCTGTCCCGGGTGGCCGCGATGCGGGTGGCGGTCGCCGCGAAGCTCTCGCCGCCGCCGGTCGGTTCGGCCTCCGGGTCGGCCAGCCAGGCGTTCAGATCGTCGGGGTGGCGCTCGCGGACCTCGCCGAAGGTCAGCCCCTCCCACGCCCCGAAGTCGGTCTCGATCAGCCCGTCCTCGACGGTGACCTCCAGACCCAGGCGCGCGGCGACGGCAGCTGCGGTCTCACGGGTGCGGGCGAGCGGGGAGGCGAGGATGTGCTGGATGGTTCCACGCCGGGCGAATGCGGCGGCGACCCGCTCGGCCTGCTCCCGGCCGACGTCCGAGAGCGAGGGATCGGTACCGCCACTGCCGGAGAACCGCTTCTGCGGCGTGAGCGGCGTCTCGCCGTGCCGCAGCAGTACGAAGGTGGCGGGCGCCCCGAGATCGGGCGCCGCCCCCCAGCCGACGGAGGGGGTGGCAGCCGGAGCGGCAGCCGAAGTGGCGGCCGGAGCGGCGACGGTGCGGGCGGCCCGGAGGTCGGCGCCGGCCTTCGTCGGCTCCGGCTCCTCCCGCGGGGCCGTCCCCCCCGCCTGACCACCGCGATCGGACGCGCCGACCGTACCGCTGCTTCCGTGGGCGGCATCCGTGCCACCACTGCCGGGCTCGGCATCCGATCCGCCGCTGCCGGACTCGGCGGCCGTGCTGCCGGCGCCCGGGTCCACAGCCCCGCTGCCGAGGCCCGGGATACCGGCCGTGCTACCGAGGCCCGGGATACCGGCGATGTTGCCGAGCCCCGGGATCGCGGCGATGCTGCCGGCAGTCGGCTTCGCAGCGTCGCTGCCGGCAGCCGGTTTCCCGGCCGTACCGCCGCTGCCCCGGTTCGCGGCGGCCGTGCTGCCCGGCAGGCGGGACCGGGTCAGGGCCTCGCGGGCCTTCGCCGCGCCCGCCGTGGCGTCGCCGGGCGGTGCGGAGGGTTCGGGAGCGGTCGAGGTCACGGAGACGCGGGCGTCGAGTTCGGCCCGCGACGCCCCGGCGTCCCACTGCTCGCCCCGCTTGCCCGCGTCCATCGCCTCGTTCGCCAGGCGGTCGGCGTGCTTGTTCCGCTCGCGTGGCATCCACTCGTAGGTGACCTGCCCGGGCGGGAGAATCCGGGCAGCCTCGGCGGCCAGCGGCTTCATGTCGGGGTGCTTGATCTTCCAGCGTCCCGACATCTGCTCGACGACCAGCTTGGAGTCCATGCGTACCCGCACCGTGGCCGACGCGTCGAGTTCGCGGGCGGCGCGCAGGCCGGCCACCAGCCCCCGGTACTCGGCGACGTTGTTGGTGGCGACGCCGATGTACTCGGCGCGTTCGACGAGCGTCTCCCCCGTCGCCGCGTCGATCACCACGCTGCCGTAGCCCGCGGGCCCCGGGTTGCCCCGTGACCCGCCGTCGGCCTCGACGATGAACTCCCGCACGACGTACGCCCCTTACTACCTCTGACCGGTTACTCCCTCTGACCGGATACCGCCTCTGACCGGTTACTGCCTCTGACCGGCTGCATACCGACTACAGACCGGACTCGGACGTGCGCACGAGGATGCGACGGCAGTTCTCGCACCGTACGACCGTGTCGGACGGCGCCTTGCGGATCTCGGCCAGCTCGGTGATGGCGAGCTCCTGGCGGCAGCCCTGGCAGGTGCGCTGGTAGAGCTTGGCCGCGCCGACGCCGCCCTGCTGCTCGCGCAGCTTCTCGTAGAGCTTGAGCAGATCGGCGGGCACGGTGGCGGCGATGACCTCGCGCTCCTTGGTGACGGTGGCGGTCTCGCCGTCGAACTCCTCCAGGGCCGCGTCCCGGCGCGCGAGGGCGTCGTCGATCTTGCCCTGGACGGAGCCGACCCGCTCGGTCAGCTCGGCGGCCCGCTCCTGCGCGCTCTCGCGGCGCTCCATGACCTCCAGGACGATGTCCTCGAGGTCGCCCTGGCGCTTGGCGAGGGAGACGATCTCCCGCTGGAGGTTCTCCAGGTCCTTCGAGGAGGTGACGGCCCCGGAGTCGAGGCGCTGCTGGTCGCGGGCGGCACGCTGACGGACCTGGTCGACGTCCTGCTCGGCCTTGGTCTGCTCGCGGGCGGTGTCGCTCTCCTCGGTCTGCGCCGCGACGAGGAGGTCGCGCAGCTGCGTGAGGTCCTTGTTCAGCGATTCGATCTCGGCGTACTCGGGCAGGGACCTCCGCTTGTGCGCGAGCTGCTGAAGACGGGCGTCGAGGGACTGGACATCGAGGAGTCGGATCTGGTCGGCGGGCGCGGCGTTCAGTTGGGGGCTCCCATTGAGCTAGAGGTGGTGGTGGACGCCGCGTGGGCCGTCCAGGGGTCGGTGACCGTACCGGAGACGTGGACCCGCAGGCCCCATCCCCGTCGGTCGGAGATCTCGTCGAGCTGGGCGGCGGCCAGCTCGCACCAGGGCCACTCGGTGGCCCAGTGCGCCGCGTCGAGCAGCGCGAGAGGTGGGTGAGCGCCGTGGGCGCGGTCCGCGATGAACTCCGACGCCGGGTGGTGGCGCAGGTCCGCGGTGAGGAAAGCGTCGACGCCGGCCGCACGGACGTGGTCGAAGAGGCTGTCGCCGGAGCCGCCGCTGACGGCGACGGTCCGCACGAGCGCCTCCGGGTCCCCCGCCACCCGGATGCCCTGCGCGGTGGCGGGCAGCCGCCCGGCGGCGCGGGCGGCGAACTCGCGGACGGTGAGCGGGTGGTCGAGTTCGCAGACGCGGCCGAGACCGCGCCGCCCCTCGGGGTCGCTCGGATCCGGCACGAGAGGCCGTACGACCCGCAGGTCGAGCGCGCCGGCGAGGGCGTCGCTCACGCCCGGATCGGCGGTGTCGGCGTTGGTGTGCGCGACGTGCAGGGCGATGTCGTTCTTGATGAGGGTGTGCACGACGCGGCCCTTGAAGGTGGAGGCCGCGACGGTCGTCGTCCCGCGCAGATACAGCGGATGATGAGTGACGAGCAGATCGGCGCCGAGCCGTACGGCTTCCTCGACGATCTCCTGGACGGGGTCGACGGCGAACAGTACCCGGGAGACCTCCTGCTCGGGGTCGCCCACGACCGTGCCGACCGCGTCCCAGGACTCGGCCCGCTCGGCGGGCCACAGGTTCTCCAGCGCGGCGATGACTTCAGACAGACGGGGCACGGGGAAAGGCTACCTGGCCGTCTCACGAGCACCTACCGGTGCCGTCACTGCCGCCGGAGCCGGCGGGGCCGCCGCCCGGAAGTCGACGGGTGGTCGATGCACACGCCTCCCGCCACCCCGAGGCGAATCGCTTCTGCGCCACTCTTATGAGGGAAGAAGGCCGCCTGGCGGTCCCACGGCAGTGCGTACGAAAACTAGCTTCGTCGCCGGAGGTGACGGAACGATGACGATGCCGGCCTGTGCGATCGAGCCCACCGCGGCGGAAGGCGAGGCCCTCGATGACCCCGAGGACCCCGAGGGCGGCGCCGCCGAGCCCACGCCGCACGCGGCGGAGCACACGGTGGACCACGCGGACCGCACGATCACGCCGGATCACAAGATCCTGGCGGACCTCGAGATCCCGACGGACCGCACGATCCCGACGGACCGCGACGCCACGGAGGGCCGCGTGGCCACGGAGGACTGCGAGGGTCCTGAGGCCCGCGAGAATGCGGCGGACTTCGTGATCACGGGGGGCCGCGCGATCACAGCTGACCACGGAGCCACGGAGGACCACCCGGTCCTTGAGGACCCCTCGGTCACGACGGACCACCGGGCGGTGGCGAACCACCAGGCGACGGACCACGGAGTCACGGCGAACTTCGGGAACTCGACGGACCTCTGGAAGGCCAACTTCGGGAACTCGGCCGACCTCGGGAACAAGGCGGACCTCGGAAGCACGGCGGACCTCGGGAACCCCTCGGGCCTCGAGAACATCTCGGACCTCGGAAACACGGCGGCTTTCGGGGACACTTCGGATCATCTGACGCCGGCAGACCTCGAGAACACGGCGGATCACCTGATCCCGCCAGACCTCGGAAACACGGCGGATCACCTGATCCCGCCAGACCTCGGAAACACGGCGGATCACCTGATCCCGCCAGACCACTCGACCCCAGCGGACCACTGGGCCGCCGCGTACATTCCGATCACGACAGACCGTGGCTGCACGGCGGACCACCCGATCACGGGGAGTCGCGCGATCGGGACGGGCCTCGGGGTCACCGCGCACTTCCGGACCGCGACAGACCGCGGGAACGCGGCATATCACCTGATCACCGCGGGCCGCGCGATCGCGGCGGAGCGCACGATCCGAGCGGCCCACGGGGTTCCGCCGGACCAGAGGGCCACGTCGAACCACTCGGCCATGCCGGACCCGGGAGCCACCTCGGACCGCGCGGTCACGCCGGACCACGGAGCCACATCGAACCGCTCGGTCACGGCGGGCCACGCCGTGGAGCGCCGGGGCAGCGCCGGCTGCGTGATCACGGCCGGTGGGGCCTACGGCGCTCGCCTCGCCCGGGACGGTGACTGCTGGTTTCCCGAGCGGTGGACCCTGGACGGTCCGGAGCCGTACGCCGTGCCGCTGCCCGGCAACCAGCCGGAGGAGCCCGGCACGGAGGTGCAGCCGATGGCCGACGGCCGGGTCCTCATCCGGCGGCCGACCGACGGACGGCACGCCTTCTCGCTGCTGTATCCGACCGGCCCGTGCACGGGCGAGCTGACGCTGGGCGCCGTCGAGTGCCCGGACGAGGGCACCCGGCTGCACCTGCTCCCACCGGCCCCCTGCGGAGAACGCGCGTACGCCCTCGCCGTCGGGCGCCACTCGACGGCGGTGTGGCTGGTCGCGGGCGGCACCTTCGGCCCCGAGCACCTCGCCGAGATCCCCGGCCGCTGCTCGGGCGGCGTCTGGCTGGACCGTACGGGCCGCATGCTCGCGCTGGACCGTGAGGTCGACGGCCGCACCAAGGCGGTCGTGGTGGACCTGGAGCGCGGCGGCGAGGTGTCCCCCCTGTTGCAGATCGCCGCCGACAGCGACGACCGGCTGCTGCTCGCCGACCCCGACAGCGGCCTGCTGCTCATCAGCTCGGACGCGCCCTCACCGGGTGAGGCGCGCCTGGGCTGGGGAGTCCTCGGCAGCATGCTGCCGGTCCGCTTCCCGGAGTCCCTGCGCCCGCCGGACCTCACTCTCACCCCCTTCGCGAGCCAGCCGGGCCAGGCACTCCTCCCGGAAGCCTGCGCGGTCGCGCTCCGTATCGACGGCAGCTACGGCACCTGGGTCGGCGTCTGGCGGCCGGCCGACCGGCAGCTGCACCAACTCACCGCTCCTGACGGGTGGTTGGCGGGCAGTGGGCTGTGGACACCGGAGGGTGTCCTGCGTCTGCCGTACGCGACGGAGGCGGAACCGTGCGGGGTGGCGCCACTGACAACACCGAGCGCCACCCCGCCGTCGTCCCCAGCCGCACCGCCCGCAGGACCGACGACGACGGCACCCGCCGCGCCCCGCCCGGTGCCCCTCCAACAGGCACCACTCGGCCGACTTGTAACGAAGTAGCTGCGGTTGGCGTGGCCGCCTGGATCACTCCCTCGGTGTGCCGGATAAAATCGCCAGGCTGCAAAAAAGATCATGTTGACGGGGTGAATTTTTCCGATGAACGACACAAGTACCAGGCTGCCGCTGGGCGCCGACTCCCAAGCGACGGCCGGACCCGGCCGGCACCGGGGCCCGGTCTCGTCCCAGGACGGTGACTCGGCCCCGCACGGCCGGCACCGCAAGCCGGCCGAGAACAGGTCCGACCACTGGGCCGACAACTGGGCTGAGGGCAGGGCCGAGGCGACCGTCTGACGGACGGTACGCCGTACACCGCCGAAGGGGCTCCCGCCGTCTGTGGACGGCAGGAGCCCCTTCCGCATGCTCCTACTTCTGCTTCCGCTACTTCTGTGCCTGCGGCTTCTCTTCCCGCGGCCTATGTACCTGCGACTTCTCTCCCCGCGACTTCTCTCCCCGCGGCTCCTCTCCCCGCGCCTTCTCTCCCTGCCCCTTCCCTCCCTGCCCCTTCTCTTCCTGCGTCTTCTCTTCCTGCTACTTCTGTTCCTGTCCTTGCGCCTGGTCCCGCCGCAGCCCCAGCACCTCCGCCGCCCCGAATGTCTCCCCCTCGGGCCGGTCCGCGAAGTGCGCGCCGAGGACGTCGTCCAGCTCCTCGTAGCTGAACACGTCCTCCTTGCTGTCGAACTTCGCCCGCACCCGGGGACGTTCGACGACGGCGACCATGCCGCCGTGCGCGACGAGCAGCTGTCCGTTGATCCGAGCGGCGGCAGGCGAGGCCAAGTAGCCGACCAGCGGGGCGACATGCTCGGGTGCCAGAGGGTCCAGGTCACCCTCGCCCGGCTGCGCGAACCCGCCGAAGACGTCCTCCGTCATCCGGGTGCGGGCGCGCGGGCAGATCGCGTTGGCCGTCACCCCGTACTTGGCGAGCGCGAGCGCCGTGGACGTCGTCAGGCCGACGATTCCGCCTTTGGCCGCGGCGTAGTTGGGCTGTCCGGCCGAGCCCGCCAGGAACGCCTCCGAGGAGGTGTTCACGATCCGCCCGTACACCGGAGCGCCTGCCGCCTTGGACCGCTCACGCCAGTGGGCGGCGGCGAACCGGGTCGTGTTGAAGTGCCCTTTGAGGTGGACCCGCACGACCGCGTCCCACTCGTCCTCGGCCATCGAGAAGACCATGCGGTCGCGCAGGATGCCCGCGTTGTTGACGAGGATGTCCAGCTTGCCGAACTCCCGGATCGCCAACTCAACAAGCAGCCGGGCCTGTTGGAAGTCGGCGACGTCCCCGGTGTGGGCGAGCGCGGTGCCTCCGGCCGACCGGATCTCCCGCGCCACGTCCTCGGCGGGGCCGGCCGACGCCTCGCCCGACCCGTCACGGCCGGACTGACCGTAGTCGTTGACGACGACGGCCGCGCCCAGTCTCGCAAGTTCCAGCGCCTCGACCCGGCCGAGCCCGCGCCCCGCGCCGGTGACGATCGCGGCCAGCCCCTCAAGTGGCAGTGTCATCCGGACGGTCACCCCTCAGATCTCTATGCATGTGCGGAGCGCGGCACCGGTACGCATCTGGTCCAGCGCCTCGTTGATCTCGGCGAGCGGCACGCGGTGCGTGATCAGGCCCGACAGGTCGATCCGACCGGCCCGCCACAGGGCGATCGTCCGCTCGTAGGAGCGCAGGACGTCCCCGCCCCCGTACATCGAGGGCAGGATCCGCTTCTCATCGAAGAACAGCTCGAACATGTTGAGTTGGAGGTAGTCGTCCAGAGCGCCCGCGCCTACGACGACGAGGGTGCCGCCGCGCCGGGTGTTCTCGTAGGCGGTGCGGGCGGTGGCGGAGCGGCCGACGACCTCGAAGACGTAGTCGAAACCCTCGCCACCCGTGACCAGTTGCTTGGCCCCGGGCAACTCGTCCGGTGAAACGGCCTTCGTGGCACCGAACTTGAGGGCGGCCTCCCGGCGCGAGGCGACCGGGTCGACGGCGACGATCTCGGCGGCGCCCTTGAGGCGCGCGCCCTGGATCGCGGAGATACCGACGCCTCCGCAGCCGATGACGGCGACCGACGAACCGGCCGCGACGTCGGCGGTGTTGAGCGCGGCGCCGAGCCCCGTGGTCACCCCGCACCCGATGAGCGCGGCGATGTCGAAGGGGACGTCGTCCGGGATCGGGACCGCGCAGCCCGCGTCGACCACCACTTCCTCGGCGAAGGTTCCGGTGCCGGCGAAGCCGAAGACGTCCCCGCCGGGGCGGCGGAAGTTCGGCGTACCCGCGTTCATGAACCCGGCCAGGCACAGTTCGGTCTGGCCGCGCTTGCAGGCGGGACACGCCCCGCAGGCCGGCAGCCAGCAGACGACGACCCGGTCACCGGGCTTCACCCGGGTGACGCCCTCCCCCACCTCCAGGATCTCGCCCGCACCCTCGTGACCGGGTACGAACGGCGCGGGCTGCGGCAGCACCCCGCCCATCGCGGACAGGTCCGAGTGGCACAGGCCCGTGGCCCGCACCCGGATCCTGACTCGTCCGGGCCCGAAGCCCACCGCCTCGACGTCGTCGAGGACCTCCAGCTTGTCCTGGCCGATCTCGTGCAGTACGGCTGCGCGCATGGTGCGGCTCCCCTCGGGTCCCTCGGATGCTGGGTGGTGCTGGAGGTGCTGGAGGTGATGCACGTGGTGCGGGTGGTGCAGGTGGAGTGCGATGCGGACGCCTCTGAAGCACGGTGCGGGGTGCTTCAGGCGCTTCTGGAGTGCCGTGCGGGCGGTGCAGGTGTCTGGAGCGCGGTGCGGGTGTTCAGTCGCTTCTGGAGTGCGGTGCGGGTGGTTCAGGAGTGTTCGACGAGCGTGTCGGCGAGGACGGGCGCGTCGTCCCGCTGGACGGCGCTCACGGCCACCCGGACCGCCCCCTCACCACGCCACATGCGAATACGCAGGGTCTCCCCCGGGAACACCACCCCGGCGAATCGCGTGGCGTACACGCGCACCCGGCTCACGTCGCCGTCGAGCAGCGTGTCGACGACCGCCTTGAGCGTGATGCCGTAGGTGCACAGGCCGTGCAGGATGGGCCGGTCGAACCCGGCGAGCTTCGCGAACTCCGGGTCGGCGTGCAGCGGGTTGTAGTCGCCGGAGAGGCGGTACAAGAGGGCCTGGTCCTCGCGGACGGTCCGCTCGACCACCTTGTCGGGCTCACCGGCGGGCGGGTCGAGCCGGGCGGAGGGACCTCGGTCGCCGCCCCAGCCGCCTTCCCCCCGGACGAAGATCTGGGCGTCGTTGGTCCACAGCGGCCCGTCCGCGTCGGCCACCTCGGTGCGCATGACGAGGACGGCGGCCTTGCCCTTGTCGTACACGGCGGCGATGCGTCCGGTGGCGGTCGCCCGGCCGGTCACCGGGATGGGGCGGTGGATCTCCAGACGCTGGCCGCCGTGCAGGACGCGGGCGAGATCGACGTCGACGCCGGGCATGGAGAGCCCGCTGATCACGCCGGGCGAGCCGGAGCCGGCGACGGTGGCGAAGCTCGGCAGGACGTGCAGCCGGGACTCCAGCGTGTAGCGCAGTTCGTCGGGGTCGATGGCGGGGGTGCCCGCGCCGATGCCGAGGTGGTACAGCTGGACGTCCCGGCGGTCCCAGGTGATCTCGCCGGTCCGGGGTTCGGCGGCGAGCGCCTTGGCTGCGTCGATGGGCATGGAGCTCCTGATCGTTCGGATCGACGGGATCGATCGCATCGTTCAGAGACCTCGGCACGGCCGTCCGCACCGATCGGCCGCACCGAGGCCGTCACGGGGCCGCGGAACCCGCCCGACCCAGAACAGATCTAGAACGCGTTCCAGTGCGGCGACCCCCTGTATAGCCCAGGCCCCGGAAGTTGTGAAGACACCTGACGGCATGTCAGAAACGGGTGCCGGTGACATTTGTACTGCCCGACCGCGTACATCTCGCACTGTCGCGAGCGGGCACCGGAACGTAGCGTCGAAGACAGGCAGAAGCGGAAACGGGGGACGGACACATGACCGGACACACCACCGGCTCACTCGGGGGACGGCGGCGCGCGGCGGCCTGCCGACGGAACGGCTGGCGCTCGACGCTCCGTGAGGCACGGAAGAACCAGCGGCACTGGAAAGCGGAGAAGAACCGTCTCAAGGCCGACCATCGGACCGACCACGGGATCGACCACGGAACCACCCGCAAGGCCGGGCAGGTCCCCGAGGACCCGGGCCCGCCGGCCAGCGGCTTCTCCCTGCTGCCGTGGCTGCTGATGGGGATGGGCGCGTTCTCCAACCTGTTCCAGGGCGAGGCGAACCCCTGGATCGGCGGCCTGGGACTGCTGACGTTCAACTCGCTCTACATCTACGTCGCCTTCCGCGCCTTCGTGAAGGAGACCCGCAAAGCGACCTCCACGCAGGTGGCGCTGGTGCTGTTGGGCCTTGTGACCTGCGGACTCGCTCTCGGCTACGGCGGCAGCTGGCTGCTCTTCTTCCCGCTGCTCGGCCTCGCGACGGGCGCGGTCGTGCGCGGCCCGCAGTTGCGCACCATCGGTACCGGCGTCGCCGTCCTGGCCGGCGCGGTCTCCTGTGTCCGCGACGGCTGGGACGGCCTCACCATCGCCTACGCCACCTGGATCTCGACGATGGTGACGGCCGCGATCCTCTCCCTCTCCGAGGCCGTACGGGAGCTGCGCGCCGCCCGCGAGGAACTCGCCCGCCGGGCGGTGGAGGAGGAGCGGCTGCGCTTCTCCCGCGACCTGCACGATCTGCTCGGCCACACCCTGTCGGTGATCGTGGTGAAGTCGGAGGCGGCCCGGCGGCTGGCGCCGCGTGACATGGACGCGGCCCTCTCCCAGGTCACCGACATCGAGGCGGTGGGCCGCCAGGCACTGACCGAGATCCGCGAGGCGGTCACCGGCTACCGCGAGGGCAGCCTGGCCGGCGAGCTGGACCGGGCCCGCTCGGCCCTGACGGCGGCGGGCGTCGAAGCGTCGCTGAGCCGCTCCGGACCGCCACCGGACCCGAAGACCTCGGCCCTGCTGGGCTGGGTGGTCCGCGAGGCGGTGACCAACGTCGTCCGGCACAGCGGCGCGAGCCACTGCGGCATCACGGTGTCGGGCACGTCGGAACGGGTCCGTCTGACAGTGACGGACGACGGCGGCAGCGGTGGCGACAGCCGCGACAGGACTCGCGCCGACAGCAGCGACACGGGCGCCGGTGCCTGCTGGCCGCCGAGCGGCGGCACCGGGCTGACCGGCCTGCGCGAGCGCCTCGCGACGGCAGGCGGCACCCTGACGGCGGGCCCGGGGCCGCGCGGCGGCTTCACGGTCACGGCGGAACTGCCGGTCGAACTCCCGCTGTCGCCCTCTGACACGCAAACGGAGCCGGACACGGACCTGGCCCCGGACACAGACACGGGCACGGGGACGGAGACCGGCGCCCACGCCCACACCAGCACCAGCACCAGCACCAGCAGAGTCGCCACGGGCGCCGACGCCGAACCGGAAGCCATACGGTCCCCCGCGGTGACACCGCCCACGTCAGCCCAGCCCACGTCAGCACAGCCCACGTCGGCACAGCGAACGTCGGCACAGCGAACGTCAGCACAACCCACGGACACCGTGCCGTCGGGGACCGTGGGCCCTAACCTGGGGCCGTGACCGAGATGCCGGGCCGGCCCGTGAACGAGATGCCCCGTGACCACCGCCCCACCAAGTCCATCAGGGTGCTGCTCGCGGAGGACCAGGGCATGATGCGCGGGGCGCTGGCTCTGCTGCTCGGGCTGGAGGCCGACATCGAGGTCGTCGCGCAGGTGGGCACCGGGGACGCGATCGTCGACGCGGCCCTCCTGCACCGCCCGGACGTGGCGCTCCTCGACATCGAACTCCCCGGCATGAGCGGTCTGGACGCCGCCGCCGAACTGCGCGAGCAGGCGCCCGGCTGCCGGGTGCTGATCCTGACCACGTTCGGCCGGCCCGGCTATCTGCGCCGCGCCATGGAGGCCGGGGCCTCGGGGTTCCTGGTCAAGGACGGTCCGGTGGAGGAACTGGCGGCGGCGATCCGCCGGGTGCTGGCCTGCGAGACGGTCGTGGACCCGGCCCTGGCGGCGGCCGCGCTGAGCGCCGGCCCGAACCCGCTCACCGCCCGCGAGTGCGACGTCCTGAACGCCTCCGTCGACGGCGCGACGGTCTCCGACATCGCCGCCAGGCTGCACCTTTCGGAGTCCACGATCCGCAACTACCTGTCCTCCGCGATCGGCAAGACGGGCACCCGCAACCGGATGGAGGCGATGCGCGAGGCGCGGCAGCAGGGCTGGCTGTAGCGGTCCGGACCGCCGCTGGCATAGTGCCCGCATGTCCTTACCGATACCGATTCCCAGGCGTGCGGCCGTGCTGGCGGCGAGCCTCGCGGCGGGGTTCGCCACCTCGGTGGTGCCCGCCGCGGCCGAAGGCTCCGGTCAGGTCGTGATGCGGTTCGAGACCGCGAAGACCTACGTCATGTACAGCGCCGACGAGGGGGCCAAGGCCTCGAACAGCGGCTTCGTCGTCCCGGTCTTCGTCGAGCCCGGCAAGGGCGGCGAACCGGCACGCAATGTCAGGGTCGTCGTGGACGCGTCCGGGCTGGAGGGCGTCGCCCGGGTCGGTGACACGGACATGTGCGAAGCCGAGGGCTCGGTCTACACGTGCGAGTACGGCAACCTGCAGAACGGCGACGGCGAGAGCTACTCACCCCTCTCCATCCTCGGGGTGGACGGCGTCGAGCCCGGCGACAGCGGGACGGTGAGGTACACCGCGACCGCCGACAACGCGCCCACCATCACCGGCACCACCCGTATGACCGTAGGCGGTCCGAACCTTTCCGCGCCCGGGCAGGCGAAGGGCATGAGCGGGCTGGCGCCGGGGAAGTCCGCGAAGGTGACCGCGCGGCTGGCCAACAACACCCGCTTCCCCGCGAAGCGGGGCGTCGCCCTCCAGGTCAACGTGTCGGAGGGGCTGACGCTGACCGCGCTGCACAGCAACTGTTTCTACGCGGGGTCCGCGCCCACCTCCGCGTGGTGCACGTTCCCCACGAAGGCCGCGGCGGGCGCCGCCTACACCACCGACGCACCGCTGGTCTACACGGTCACCGCGCCCATGACACTGACCGGCGAGGTGACCTACACCTGGTCGTCGGCCCCGTCCCGCCCCGCCGGCCACACCGTGCGGGGCACCGGATCCCCGCTCACCCTGGTCCGCACCCCGGCCCAAGACTTCGGCGACAGCCACGGCAGGGTCGGTGTGACCACCACCGTGCAGCTCGACTACCGTCCGGTCACCGCGACCGTACGGGGCCGGGTCGGGGACACGGTGAACGTACGGCTCGGGCTGGAGGACCTCGGCCCGGGCCGGGTGCTCGGCGACGAGGAGACGGGCCGCTTCGAGGTGGTCCCGCCGGAGGGCACCACGGTCACCTCCGTCCCGTACCGCTTCGAGGAGGACGGCGGACAGTGGGCCTGCGACCGGCCGGAGAAGCCCGGCGGGGCGTTCGTCTGCGAGATCGGCTACGACCAGTTCCTCGAGGTGCGGCACGAGGGGGGCACTACAGCCATCGACTTCCACATCCGTATCGACCGGCAGGTGCCGGGCGCGAAGGGCACGATCCGCACGTACAACCCGTACGACCGCACCCCGGCCAACGATGTCGCCGTCATCCCGCTCGATGCCTCGCCCGCCCCGGCCCGCCGGCTCTACCAGCACCCCTGGGCATGGGCCGCGGGCGCCCTGCTCGTCGTACTCCTGGCAGCGGTGTACCTCCGCCGCCGCCGGCACGCGACACCGTCCTGAACACAACAGCATCCTGATCGGGACACAGTCCTGAACGCGACACCGGTCCTGAGGAAAGCGACACCGCGCCTCTTCCCGGATACCCGCGCCGCATCCCCGTACCCGCGCCGCGTCCCGGATACCCACGCCGCGTCCTGATGCCCGCGCCGGATTCCAGATCGGTTCCAGATCGGTCTAGATGCCCGCGTCCGTCCGCCGTAGTACCCGCAGGGAGCCGGTGGCCGAGACCTCTGCGAAGGCGCCGGAGGCCAGGGCGCGCAGGTAGACGCGGTAGGGGGCCTGGCCGGTGAACTCGTCGACCGGGTCGGGGAACACGTCGTGGATGACGAGGAGCCCGCCCTCGGCGACATGCGGCGCCCAGCCCTCGTAGTCGGAGGTGGCGTGCTCGTCGGTGTGGCCGCCGTCGACGAACACGAGGCCGAGGGGCGAGTTCCAGAACGCGGCGATCCGCGGTGAGCGCCCGACCAGCGCGACCACGTGCTCCTCCAGGCCGGCTCGGTGCAGGGTCCGGCGGAAGGTGGGCAGGGTGTCCATCAGGCCGACCTCGGGGTCGACGGTCTCCGGGTCGTGGTACTCCCAGCCCGGCTGCTGCTCCTCGCTGCCCCGGTGGTGGTCGAGGGTGAGGGCGCTGACCCCGGCCTGACGGGCCGCGTCGGCGAGCAGGATGGTGGAGCGCCCGCAGTAGGTGCCGACCTCCAGCAGCGGGAGCCCGAGCGCACCGGCCTCGACGGCGGCCGCGTACAGCGCGAGTCCCTCGTCGACCGGCATGAACCCCTTCGCCGCCTCGAACGCGGCCAGGATCTCGGGCTTGGGTGCCGCGGCCATGGGGGTCCTCCGGAGATACGTGCGGTTGAGCACGCGGTGCGGGAGAGCACTCGGTGCGTGTGGCCGCCCATGCTGCCGCACCCCCCGCCGCCGGAGCGACAGGGGGTGCGGAAAGGTGCGGACGGGAAGGAACGCGGGGGCGCGGGGCCCCGGGTGCGTGGCGGGCCCGGGCGCCGACGGTGTCAGGCGTTGACCGTCTCGCCCGGCAGCGACAGGTCCAGGTCCACCGGACGCTCGTCGCCCGTGTGGGTCGCGGAGCTGGCCAGCGGGCCGTGGCCGGTGGCCTTGGCCGCGACGACGTAGGCGCCACGGGCCGGGACGGCGAGGGCGTAGCTGCCGTCCTCCTCCGACAGGGTGGCGCCGGCCTGACGGCCGCGGCGGTCGATGAGAGTGACCTTGGCACGGGCGACCGGGCCGCCGTCGGCGTCCAGGACCCTGCCGCGGAAGCCGCGCAGGACGTCCTCGGCGCGCTTCAGGTTGGCGTCCTCCTCGCTGCTGGCGCGCAGCTGCGGCACGGCCGACGGGCGCTGCTGCCTGGGCAGGAAGAGGGCGAGGACCAGGCCGATCGCGACGGCGCCCGTGGCGATCAGGAAGGAGACGCGGAAGCCGTGCATGGTCGGTACGGCGACGCCGCCGACGTTGTTCGCGGTGTTGGCCAGCACCATGCCGATGACGGCGCTCGACACCGACGTACCGATGGACCGCATCAGGGTGTTGAGGCCGTTGGCCGCGCCGGTCTCCGAGGCAGGGACGGCGCCGACGATCAGCGCGGGCAGCGAGGAGTAGGCGAGGCCGATGCCGGCGCCCAGGACGACGGCGATGACCAGGCTCTGCCAGGCGGCGCTCATCAGGCCGAGGCCGGCGCCGTAGCCGATCGCGATGATTAGCATGCCCAGGATCAGGGTGAACTTGGGGCCGTACTTGGCGGACAGCTTGGCGTAGACGGGCGCGGTGAACATCATCGTCAGGCCGAGCGGCGCGACGAGCAGACCGGCGGTGACCATCGACTGGCCGAGGCCGTAGCCGGTGGCCTTGGGCAGCTGGAGCAGCTGCGGCAGGACCAGGGAGACGACGTAGAACGAGACGCCGACCATGATCGAGGCGAGGTTGGTGAACAGGACCGCGGGCCGGGCCGTGGTGCGCAGGTCGACGAGCGGGGCCTTGAGCCGCAGCTCCATGACGCCCCACAGGACGAGGACGACGGCCGCGGCGGCGAAGAGGCCGAGGGTGGTGCCGGAGGTCCAGCCCCAGTCGCTGCCCTTGGTGATCGGCAGGAGGAAGAGCACCAGCCCGGTGGAGAGGCCGATCGCGCCCAGGACGTCGAAGGTGCCCTCGGCGCGCGCCGGGGACTCGGGGACGACGAGGAGGGTGAGGACGATGGCGAGGGCGCCGAGGCCGGCGGCTCCGTAGAAGAGGGCGTGCCAGTCGGCGTGCTGGGCGATCAGGGCCGCGAGCGGCAGGGCGAGGCCGCCGCCGACGCCGATCGAGGAGCTCATCAGGGCCATCGCCGAGCCGAGCTTCTCGCGCGGCAGCATGTCCCGCATCAGGCCGATACCCAACGGGATCGCGCCCATCGCGAAGCCCTGGAGGGCGCGACCGGCGATCATCGTGATCAGGTCGCTGGTGAGCGCGCTGACCAGTGCGCCGACGACCATCACCGCGAGGCTGACTATCAGCATGCGCCGCTTGCCGTACAGGTCACCGAGGCGGCCCATGATCGGGGTGGCCACGGCGCCCGAAAGCAGCGTCGAGGTCAGGACCCAGGTGGCGTTGCTGGGCGCGGTGCCCAGCAGCTGGGGAAGGTCCTTGATGACCGGGACGAGCAGGGTCTGCATCACCGCGACCACGATGCCCGCGAAGGCGAGGACCGGGACGACGGCTCCGCTCGCTTCGCGGGTGGGCCGGTCGGTCGTCGTGTGCGTCATGAGGTGGGGCCTCCGGGGGCGGTGCGGCAGGGGTACATGGAGACCGAACCTGTATGCATGGGCAACTATTCCGATGCTTCGGCGTACTAACGATTTCTTTATCTTCTCTTGAAGGTTCCCTGGAGGACCCCGGCCCCCTCGAAGGCTCCCCCTCCCCCGGTTCGCCCGACGGCCCTCCCGAACCTTCTTTCGAACACCCTCCCGGGCCCTCCATGGAACCCTCCGGAGAGCCTCCCCAGAGCCCTCCCGGGAGTCCTCCGAGGCGGCGACGGCCGGGAGACGGCCGCGCCTCAGCCGGCAGGGGTCCGAAGGATGCCGCTGAGCAGCACATCGAGGCCCCAGGTGTCGCGGTCGCCGGGCGAGAACAGGGCCGGCCGCAGCGCGGTGATCATCGGATAGCGGTCGGCGGACAGAGCCGCGTAATGGCGGTCGGCGTCCGCCACGGCGCCGCTCTCGTCGCTGCCCCTGGTGATGCGAGCGCTCTGTTCGGCGGCGGCCGCGGCGATGTGGAGGTGGATCAGGTCGACGGCCCAGGCGGCGGTGACGTCGTCCAGGCCGCCCTCCTTGAGCAGCGCGAGCATGCGGTCGAGGACGAGCAGCGCGTTGGCGCCGGTCGGGATCGCGCCGAGGGCGACCGCGGCCAGACCCTCGTGTCGGCTCATGGCCTCGACGCTCGCCGCGACCAGGGCGTGCAGCCGCTCCCGCCAGGTGCCCTCGGTCACGAGCGGGACCCGGGCGAGCGCCTCGTCCAGCATCGCGGCCATCAGGTCGTCGCGGTTGGCGACGTAGACGTAGAGCGAGGCCGGGCCGGTGTCGAGTTCCTTGGCGACGCGGCGCATGGTCAGGGCGTCCAGACCGTCGCGGTCGAGGATGGCCAGCCCGGCGCGCACGATCGCCTCTCGGCTGAGGGGCGCCTTGGCGGGCCGCGCGCGGCGACTGATGGGCTCGGGGGTCACGGGGGTCACGGGGAGAGGGTAACTGGCACGAACACCGATCGTCACAAACATGTTTGACACGAACACCGTTCGTTCTCTAACGTCATGTCCGATACGATAACGAACGGCGTTCGCCACGAACATCGTTCGCGCACGGCTCGCTCACAAAGACGAAAAGCACGGAGACAGAAAGAAGGAACACGTCATGATCCTGATCACCGGAGGCCGCGGCGCCGTCGCCACCCAGCTGCTCGCCCTCCTGCATGCCGACGGCACGCCGGTGCGCGTGGGCTCCACCAGTCCCGACGGCCTCGCACCACCTCCCGGCGTGGAGACGGTCGCCCTCGACCTCACCGACCCGGCGACCTTCCCGGCCGCTCTGGCCGGCGTCACTTCCGTCTTCCTCTACGCGAGGCCCGACCACATCACCGAATTCGTCGACCAGGCCCATCGGGCAGGCGTCACCCATGTCGTGGTGCTGTCCAGCTCCGGCGTCCTGGGCCTGCTCGGCCCCGAGCCGAAGGACGACGTGCTGGCCGCCTCCCACCTGGCCGTGGAGCGGGCGCTGCTCGCCTCGCCGATCACCACCACCCTCCTGCGACCGGGCTCCTTCGCCTCCAACGCCGCGTCCTGGGCGTGGTCGGTCAAGGCCGGACGGCCCATCAGCCTGCCCTTCCCCGGCGCCCACACCGACCCCCTCCACGAAAGGGACCTGGCCGAGGCCGCCCACGCCGTCCTCACCGATCCCCGGCACCGCGGCGGCCGATTCACCCTCACCGGACCCGAGTCGCTGACGTTCGCCGAGCAGATCGACCGGCTCTCCGCCGTCACCGGCCGCGTCATCGAGTTCAAGCACGTCACCGCCGAGGGGTGGAAGGAGGAGATGGCCGAGTACGTCCCCCCTGTCTACGCCGACGCCCTCCTCGCCTGGTGGGAGTCCACGGACGGCAGGCCGGTCGCCCTCACCCGCACCGTCGAGGAACTCACCGGCCACCCCGCCCGCACCTTCACCACCTGGGCCACCGACCACACCGCCGACTTCACCGCCCCCTGAACCACCGGCGTCCCGGAACGACCCGCTCCCTCGCGCGGGCGGCGGCCCAGGCCCAAATCCCGATGCATGAGGCGCAACCCGGTTGAGAACATGACGCCCATGCTGGAAACCGCCGACACCGCCCCCGCCCGGACATCCCGCCGTACCGGCGCCCCCGCCTGGCTGCTCGTGGCACTCGCCTGCGCGGGACAGTTCCTCGTCGTGCTCGACGTGTCCGTGGTGAACGTGGCGCTGCCGTCTATGCGGGCCGACCTGGGCATGAGCGCCTCGGGTCTGCAGTGGGTGGTGAACGCTTACTCGATCGCCTTCGCCGGGTTCATGCTGCTCGGCGGCCGGGCGGGCGACCTCTACGGCCGCAAGCGGATGTTCCTCACCGGCCTCGCCCTGTTCACGCTGGCCTCGCTGGCAGGCGGCCTGGCTCAGGACGGCTGGCAACTGCTGCTCGCGCGGGCCGTACAGGGTCTGGGCGCGGCGGTCCTCGCGCCCTCGACGCTGACGATCGTCACGTCCGCCGTGCCGGAGGGCGCCGCGCGGGCGCGTGCCATCGCCACGTGGACGGCGGTCGGTGCGGGTGGCGGGGCCGCGGGCGGGCTCGTCGGCGGGGCGCTGGTGGACCTCATGACCTGGCGCTGGGTCCTGCTGATCAACGTCCCGGTCGGCGTGGTGGTGCTGACCTGCTCGCTGCGGTGGCCGGCCGAGAGCCGGGCCGGGGACGGCCGTCGGCTGGACCTCCCGGGCGCGCTGCTGGTCACGTCCGGCCTCGCCACGCTGGCGTACGGCATCTCGCAGACGGAGGCCGAGGGCTGGACGGCGTCGGCCACCCTCGTACCGCTGGCCGCCGGGCTCGCTTTGATCGGCCTCTTCCTCGGCGTCGAGGCCCGGACGGCGGCCCCGCTGATGCCGCTCGGACTGTTCCGGCTGCGGGCGGTGTCGTCGGCGAACGCGGCGATGTTCATCAACGGCTCGGCCTTGTTCTCCATGTGGTTCTTCATGACGCTGTACGCGCAGAACGCTCTCGGCTACACCCCGCTGGAGGCGGGTCTTGCGCTGATGCCGAGTTCGCTGGCCATCGTGGTCGCGTCGAAGCTCGCACCCCGTTTCATGCACACGGCCGGCGCACGCACCGTGGCCACGCTGGGCACGCTGACCGCCGCGGCCGGGTTCGCCTGGCAGTCGACGATGACGGCGGACGGCGACTACGTCACCGGGATCATGCTGCCGGGGATCCTGATGATGCTGGGCGCGGGCCTGGCCTCGACCCCGCTGGCCTCGCTGGCCACCTCGGGCGCGGCGCCGGGCGAGGCCGGTCTGGTGTCCGGGTTGGTCAACACCTCCCGCACGATGGGCGGTTCGCTGGGCCTGGCGGTGCTGTCGACGATCGCGGCCGCGCGCACGGCGGGGCGCGGATCGCCGGAGGCGCTGACGGAGGGGTACGCGCTGGCCTTCCGCACCGGCACGGGCGTGCTGCTGGCGGGAGTCGTGCTGATGCTGATGTGGCTGCCGCGAAAATCGTCCGCCCGCTGAGGCAACGATCCGGGCCGCTCATGGCCTCCTTTGAACATCTAGGAGGTGCCCATGGGGGATCGGAAGCAGGACAGGGACACGGAGTTCCAGGCTTTCGTCGTCGGCCGCTGGCCGCGGCTGATGCGCACGGCATTTCTCCTCACGGGGGAACAGCACGCCGCGGAGGACCTGGTCCAGACGACGCTGGAGCGGGTTTATGTGGCCTGGCGCAGAGTCGGCTCGGCCGACGAACCGGAGGCGTACGTGCGACGCGTGATGATCAACGCGCATGCTCGCAGGCACCGCAAGAAGCTCCGTGAGTTCCTCGCTCCGAGGGGCGACGACTCGGGCCTCGCGCACGAGGTCGCCGACACCGGCGATCAGATCGCCCGGGCCGACGACCGGCACACCCTGCTGAAGTCGCTGGCGGAGCTGCCGCCGCGGCAGCGTGAGGCGGTGGTGCTGCGGTACTGGGAGGACCTGACCGAGACACAGACGGCCGAGGCTATGGGCTGTTCGGTCGGCGCGGTGAAGAGCAACGCGGCCAAGGGGATCGCGAAACTCCGCGCCATACCGGGACTGGCGGACGCGGTGATGCACGGAGGGCGGAAGTGATGAGCGCGAACCGGGAGACGAATCACGACATGGCACAGCACGACATCGCCGTCCTGCTGGCAGACGCCGCGGACGAGGCCGAGATCGGTATAGCCCCCACTCAGGCACTCATCCGAGCCGGCCGCCGCCGCAGAACCCGACGCTGGGCGGTCACGGCGGCCGCGGCCCTGGTGGTCGCGGGCTCGACGGGGGCGCTGGCTGTGACGGGACTGCCGGGAGGCGACGGGGAGCGGGTGGCACCGCCGGCAGCGCAGCGGTCGGGGAGCGCGGACCCCGCAGGCGTGCTCGCGCCCCACCGGACCGTGCTCGGCTCCGGCACCGAGCAGGGGCAGAAGTGGGAGGTCTCCATCGACGTGTGGACGCCACCGGCCGACGAGACGGAGGCGGCGGCTCAGCTGCGGGCGATGCGCGAGTACGGGGACCCGTACTCGACGAGCGCGAAGCCCGCCGACATGGTCGGCAACATCACGTTCTTCTTCCACGAGACCTACGGGACCCATTCCGCGCCGCAGACGGGAAGCGGCCCCGAGGAGAAGGCGCTGCCGCCCGGCAAGAGTTTGGAGACCATGGTGAACTCGCTCCCCGGCACCGACGGCAACCGCGACCTGGTGATCGGCCGAGTCGTCAAGACGGCCAAACAGGTGACCTGCTTCTGGACGGACGGCACGAAGACCGAGTTGGTCAGGGAACCGGCGAACGGGACGACGAACACCGACAAGCCCGCCCTCCGCTCGACCGAGGGCGCCTCCTACGACTGGTTCGCGTGCCTGGCACCACAGGGGACGAAGTCCGACAGCGTGACCGTGGACGGAGAAGGGAACGGATAGCCGCGAACGGTGAGACGACAACCCACAGGGGACGGACGAACGGCGAGTGACGAGCGCGGGTGAACGAGCGGGGACGCCCGCCCGCCCTCATCCCGGATACCGCCGGGTTACCGCCCCGGCCGTGCGTGGCCTCGTCGGCGCTCGGCACCTTCGGCCGGGGGCGGTGGGCCGCGGAGTCCCGCACCTCCACCCGCAGGCCGCCCCCGCGTCAGCCCGTCATCCGTCCGGACGCTGTCCCGCTGAGGCCTCGCCGGGGTGCCGGTTAGGGTGGCAGGCGTGTCGTACGCAGGCTCGAACCCCGGTCCCTTCGATCCCTCCGACCCCTTCGGCCCCCCGCCGCCGCGCCGCTCCCCGCTGCGCCGCCCGCTGGCCGTGGCGCTCGCCGCGCTCGTGCCCGGGGCGCTGCTGGGCTGGCTGGCGTACGAGGCGCTGGGCGGGACCGGCGGGGCGGAGGGGCCCGGGTCGGGAGCGGGCGCGGCGCCGAGCGTCCTGAGCTCCCCCGCGGGCGGCGCGGGCGGCGCGAGTGGTGACGACAAGACGGGCGTCGGCACGAGCCGCTCATCCGCCCCGGCCGGTTCCGGCGCCGCCTCCCTCAAGGGCAAGGTCGTCGTCATCGACCCCGGCCACAACGACACCAACGTCGAGCACACCGCAGAGATCAACCGCAAGGTGGACATCGGCACCAACTGGAAGGAGTGCGACACGACGGGTACGTCCACGAACTCCGGTTACAGCGAGGCGAAGTTCACGCTGGACGTGGCTCACCGGCTGCGCGCGCTGCTGGAGCGGCAGGGCGCCACGGTGAAGCTGACGCAGGACGGGGACCGGCCGTTCGGCCCGTGTATCGACGAGCGCGCCCGGATCGGGAACGCGGCGCACGCCGACGCGGTCGTCTCGATCCACGCGGACGGTGCCGGGGCCGGGCAGCGCGGCTTCCATGTGATCCTGCCGGCCTCGGTGCACGCCGGCGCCGCCGACACCCGTGCCGTCGTCGGCCCGTCCAAGAACCTCGGGAAGCTGATCGCGGGCGACTTCGCCCGCGCGACGGGCACTTCGGCCTCCAACTACGTCGGCGACGGCACCGGTCTCGTCACGCGTCAGGACCTGGGCGGTCTCAATCTGTCAACGGTTCCCAAGGTGTTCATCGAGTGCGGCAACATGCGCGATACCAAGGACGCGGCGCTGCTGACCAGTGGCGCCTGGCGGCAGGACGCGGCAGAGGGGATCTCTGAGGGAATCGTGAGTTTCCTGCGGGGGTAGTGATCAGGGCGCAGATCCGGGCGGACAGCGCAATTGTGGTGACGATAGTGTCGTCCATACGATGAGGGGCCACCCCCGCGCTTCACACCCGGGCCTGACGGCGACATGGTGACGGCGACGCCTCTACCGATACGTGCATGCGTGTACCGATGACGAGACGACTGACGAAGGACCTGAAGTGAATATCCGCTCCCTCACTCGAGGCGACGGCGTGGTGATCGGAGCAGCGGTGTTGCTGTTCATCGCGTCGTTCCTGGACACGTTCGACGGCTCCGGCAGTGACGTCCCGAACGCCTGGGACAACCTCGGCCTCGTAATGAGCATGTACCTCGGCGGAATCATCGGTGCCGCCCTGATCATCGTCACCCGCGCGCTTCCGCAGCCGCGCAAGGTGGCCGGTATCGAACTGGGCCAGTTCGGTGTCGCGCTGACGGTCTTCGCCGCGTGGACGGCGTTCTGGACGATCGTCGACCCTCTCGGCGCGTTCAGCGACACCTTCGGCAGCACGGAGATCGACACCGGCTCCGGTCTCATCCTGGGCCTGATCGCCGCGCTGCTGCTGGCCGCCGCCGCCATCGCCACCCCGCTGGTCCCCGCCCTCCAGGCCGCCCTCATCCCGGCGCCCAAGCCGGCGGCCCCGCAGCCGTACGGCGCGCAGCCGCCCGCCGGTTACGGCTACCCGGGCGCCCCGCAGCCGTCGGCGTTCGGCGGCCAGCCGCAGGGCCAGCCCGGTCAGCCGGGCCAGCCGGGCCAGCCGGGCCAGCCGGGCCAGCAGCCCTTCGGTGGTCAGCCGGGTCCGGCGCAGCCGGCGGCCGCGGACTTCTCCCCGTTCTGGTTCGCCGTTCCGGTGCCGCGTCCGCTGTACGCGGAGGACGGCGCGCCGATGCCGATCGCCGAACTGGCGCCGGGCACCTGGTACCTCGCGGTGGAGCAGGGCGCCCAGGGTCTGGTCGCCCAGACCCAGGACGGCCGGCGCGGCGTCCTGCGGGACGCCTCCGGCATCCAGCGCGGCTGAGTCCCCGCCCGCACAGCGTCACGCACGGCCCCTCGCCCTTCCGGGCGGGGGGCCGTTGTCGTACAGTCGCAGCCTTCCGTTGTCTGACATACCGTCAGGAGGCAGGCGTGCGGCTAGGTCTGGCGCTGGGCTACTGGGGCCGCGGCCCCTCCCCCGACCACGTGGAGCTGGCCCGCGAGGCGGAACGGCTCGGCTACGACTCCGTGTGGACGGCGGAGTCCTGGGGCTCGGACGCCTTCACCCCCCTCACCTGGATCGCCGCCAGGACCTCGACGATCAAGCTGGGCACGGCGGTCGCGCAGATGGCGGCCCGCTCCCCCACCACCACCGCCATGCACGCCCTGACCCTGGACCATCTCTCGGGCGGCCGGATGATGCTCGGGCTCGGTCTGTCCGGCCCGCAGGTGGTGGAGGGCTGGTACGGCCGGCCGTTCCCGAAGTCACCCCTGACCGCGACCCGGGAGTACGTGGACGTCGTACGGCAGGTGCTGCGGCGGGAGGCGCCGGTCGAGGTGGACGGGCGGTTCCACGCCCTCCCCTACCGGGGACCCGACGGGACCGGTCTGGGCAGGGCGTTGAAGTCCGTCACCCATCCCCTGCGGCCGGATCTGCCGGTGCTGCTCGGAGCCGAGGGTCCCAGGAACGTGGCGCAGACCGTGCGGATCGCCGACGGATGGCTGCCGCTGTACTGGTCGCCGAGTCGGCCCGACGCGTACGGGCCGGGGGTCGAGGAACTACCGGAGGGCTTCCGGGTGGCCCCGTTGGCGAGGGTCAAGGTGTGCGACGACATCGCCGAAGGGCTGCTGGCCGTCAAGACCATGCTCGGTTTCTACATCGGCGGCATGGGCCACGCCACCCGCAACTTCCACGCCGACCTGATGGCACGCATGGGCTACGAGGAGGAGGCCCGGCACATCCAGCGGCTGTTCCTGGCCGGGCGGCGCGAGGAGGCCGTGCTCGCCGTGCCGGACGCGTTCGCCGACGAGATCTCCCTCGTCGGCCCCCGCGAACGCATCGCCGAGCGGCTGGAGTCCTGGCGCAAGGGCCCGGTGACGGACCTGCTGGCGCTGGCCCCGGACCGCACGACCCTGCGGGTACTGGCGGAACTCAACTCCTGACGGTCTTCTGCCACCGAACCCACCGGACCGACCAAACCTGCTGGCCCCACCGAACCCACCGAACCCGCTGAACCCGCTGAACCCGCTGAACCGGCTGAACCCGCTGGACCCGCCGACCTGCGCACGACTTCTGACGAACCCTCTGCCGAGGAGAGCCCGAGGTTTCATTCGGGATCGAACGGCAATCCGGATGTCATGTCTCGATATCGCAGTGGTTCCAACTCGGCCGGAACAGTCATAGCGGTCGTCGCGGACGTCATGGCCGTCATCCTCGGGCTGTGGATCCTCATGTACCTACTGGACGCCAACCCGGGCAACGACCTCGTCCAGTTCGTGCATGACGCGGCCAACTGGCTGGCGGGCTGGTCCCGTGACCTCTTCACGTTCGACGAGGCGTGGGCGAGGGTGGTCGCCGGATACGGCCTGGCAGCGGTCGTCTACCTCTTCGTCGGTCACGCGATCGCCAACAGGGTCCATCGTCACTGACCCGTATCGCGGGACGGGTCCGCGGGCAGACCCTGGAACCCGTACCGCGAAACGGGTCAGGCGCAGCAGTCCACTTCCAGTCCGGAGGGCAGCCGCTCCCCGCCGAACACGACGCAGGTGGCCTCGTGACCACCGAGGGCCGCGACGGCGAGCAGCAGTGATCCCGCGGTCCAGGTGGTCAGCTCGCGAGGCCAGATCGCCTCGTCCTCGAACACGAACCCGGTCCAGTACAGGCCCGACTCCGCGTCGCGCAGGTGCTGGATCGACTGAAGGATCTCCACCGCCCGGTCGGACTCGCCCATCGCCCAAAGCGCGAGGGCGAGTTCGGCCGACTCGCCCCCGGTCACCCACGGATTGGGGTCGACGCACCGCACTCCGAGCCCCGGGACCACGAACCGCTCCCAGTCGCCCTCGATACGGGACTTGGCCTCCGCGCCGGTCAACGCGCCACCCAGCACCGGGTAGTACCAGTCCATCGAGTAACGGTCCTTGTCGAGGAACCGCTCGGGATGGCGTCGTATCGCGTGCCGCAGCGCTCCCGCCGCCAACTCCCAGTCGGGCTGGGCCTCTTCGCGCTGGTCGGCGATGGCCAGCGCGCAGCGCAGCGCCTGGTGGACGGAGGAGGAACCGGTGAGCAGCGCGTCGGCGGTGGGGGTGCCGTCGTCGTCGCGCCGCCAGCCGATCTGGCCACCGGGCTGCTGGAGCCGCAGCACGTACTCGACCGCCGCGTAGACGGTCGGCCACATGCCGTCCAGGAAGGTGTCGTCACCGGTGGACAGGTAGTGGTGCCAGACGCCCACGGCTATGTAGGCGACGAAGTTGGTCTCGCGCCCGCGGTCGGTGACGTCGTCGAAGGCACCGTCCGCGTAGGCCGCGAACCAGGAGCCGTCGTCGTTCTGGTGCCGGGCCAGCCAGGTGTACGCCCGCGCGGCGGCCTCGTGTTCGCCCGCCGCGTCCAGCGCCATCGCGGCCTCGGTGTGGTCCCACGGGTCGAGGTGGTGGCCCCGGAACCAGGGGATCGCGCCGTCCTCCCGCTGCACCGCGAGGATACCGGCGACGGTCTCGGCGGCCTGCTCGGCGGTGAGGACCCCGGGCAGGACGAGGTGTTCTGTCCGAGGGGTGGTCACTCGGCGCCCGCCCCGGTCTTCTCGGCCTGCTCGGCCTTGTCGGTCTGCTCGGTCTTGTTGTCGGTCTGCTCGGTCTGCTCGGTCTGCTCGGAGAGTCGCGGCAGGTGCGGCTTGGTCGCGTACGCCACGAAGCTCTTGCCGACGAGCGGGTTCAGTGTCTGCTCGGCGACCCGGGTGATCAGCGGCTTCTTCATGATGTCCCAGACCAGCAGCTTGTGGTACGCCCGCACCGGCAGCGCCTTGTCGTTGTCGACGCCGAACGCGCACTTCAGCCACCAGTACGGCGAGTGCAGTGCGTGGGCGTGGTGGGTGCCGTACGGCTTCAGGCCCGCCTCGCGGATCTTCGCGAGCAGTTCGTCCGCCTTGTAGATGCGGATGTGGCCGCCCTCGACCTCGTGGTAGGCGTCGGAGAGGGTCCAGCAGACCTTCTCGGGGCCGTAGCGCGGGACGGTGATCGCGATGCGGCCGCCCGGCCTGAGTACGCGCACCATCTCCGCGAGGACGCCCTTGTCGTCCGGGATGTGCTCCATGACCTCGGAGATGATGACGACGTCGAAGGACTCGTCGGGGAAGGGCAGGGCGAGCGCGTCACCCTCCATGGCGGTCGCGGTGGCGCCCTCGGGGGCCTCACCGGCCTCCTTCATCGCCGCGAACCACTTGGCGACCTCGCGTATCTCCTCGGCGTTCTGGTCGAGGGCCACGACCTGCGCGCCTCGCCGGTAGCACTCGAAGGCGTGCCGGCCGGCCCCGCAGCCCAGGTCCAGGACCCGGTCGCCCGGCGCGAGCGGGAACCGGGAGAAGTCGACGGTCAGCACGTGGCCCTGCTTTCGCGATCGCGATCGGATGCTTCGGATACGGCGTCGATGCCGGCCCCGGCCCCGGCGGACTCGACAGCGGCCCCGGCCCTGGCGGACTCGATGGACTCGACGGGTTCGGGGGCGGCGGGGGCCGCGGAAGCCTCGGCGACGCGTGGGCGGCCGCCGTCGGCCATCGCCTCGCGGTACCGGGCCACGGTCCCCTCGGCGGCCCGCGCCCAGGTGAACCGCTGGAGCACCCGTTGCCGCCCGGCAGCGCCGAGCCGCGCCCGCAGTTCCGGGTCGCCGAGGAGCCGTCCGAGACCCGCGGCCAGCGCTCCGGAGTCGCCCGGGGGTACGGCCAGGCAGGTCTCCCCGTCGCGCCCGGCCACCTCGGGGATCGCCCCGCCGGTCGTGGCGAGCAGCGGGGTGCCCGTGGCCATGGCCTCGGCGGCCGGCAGGGAGAAGCCCTCGTAGAGCGACGGCACGCAGGCGACCTCCGCCGAGCGCACCAGGTCGACCAGTTCGGCGTCGGAGATGCCCTTGACGAACTCGACGGCGCCCTCGAGGCCGTACCGCTCGATCGCCTGGGCGACCGGCCCCTCCTGCGGGCGCTTGCCCACGACGACGAGGTGGGCGTGCGGGTGCTCGGTGCGCACCTTGGCCAGCGCCTCGACGAGGAAGACCAGGCCCTTGAGCGGGACGTCCGCGCTGGATGTCGTCACGATCCGGCCCGGCACGACGGCCACGGCCGGATCCGGCGAGAACAGGTCGGTGTCGGCGCCGATGTGTACGACGTGTATGCGGTCGTCGCGGACGCCGAGGTGGTCGGCTATCTCCTGGCGGGAGGTGCCGGAGACGGTGAGCACGGACGGCAGCCGGCGCGCGACCCGCTTCTGCATGCGGGTGAAGGCGTACCAGCGGCGCACGGAGTACCGGCGCCGGCGTCCCTCGGCGGCGTCCAGCTCC
Source organism: Streptomyces sp. NPDC060000 (assembly GCF_042737375.1). NCBI lineage: Bacteria > Bacillati > Actinomycetota > Actinomycetes > Kitasatosporales > Streptomycetaceae > Streptomyces > Streptomyces sp. NPDC060000. The sequence continues at coordinate 38,586 of NZ_JBHWUU010000030.1, read as the reverse complement.
AACTGCCGGTCGACGGTGATGGGATGGTGAATGGTGGTGACGAGAGGCGCGCCGATGTCGCCCAACAACCCGTATCCGAGCGTCTGGTTGTCGTGCACGACGTCGAACTCACCGCTGCGCGCGCGCAGATGACGGCGGGCCCGCAGTGAGAACGTCAGCGGCTCGGGGAAGCCGCCGGTCCACATCGTGGCCACCTCGAGGGCGTCGATCCAGTCGCGGTACTCGCCGCGCCCGGGGGTGCGGAAAGGATCCGGCTGACGGTAGAGGTCGAGGCTGGGCAGCTCGGTGAGGGAGAGGCGGTCGTCGCCGTGGCCCGGGTCCAGCACCGGATAGGGCTGGGAGCCGATCACCTCGACGCGGTGGCCGAGGCGGACGAGCTCACGCGAGAGGTGCCGGACATAGACACCCTGCCCCCCGCAGAACGGGTTCCCCTTATAGGTGAGGAGCGCGATGTTGAGCGGTCGCCTGCCGTCGGCAGCGAGGTCGTGCCGGGACCCTGCCTGACTGGCCTCAGCGGTCACTCCGGGCCCCCTTCTGCCTGCATTGTCCCGCGAGACTACGACGGGACGCTAATCTAGAACAAGTTTCAGACTTGATCGTTCGGGAGGCTCTGAATCTACCGGCAGGTACGAGAGCTGTGAGCAGTGGATCAGGTGATTCACGCCACGGCCGACCACCCCGTCGAGCTGTGTGCCAACTGAGCCTCACCGACTGTCACGGAACGGGACCCATGTCTGCGGAAGCCAGCACCCAGCACCCATCCCCCCATCTCGGCTCCGCTCGCGCGGGGGGACCTCCGTCCTCCCCGCTCACCGAGCGGCAGGAGGCGCGCCGCCGCCGGATCCTGCACGCGAGCGCGCAGTTGGCCTGCCGGGGCGGTTTCGACGCGGTGCAGATGCGGGAGGTCGCGGAGGTCTCGCAGGTGGCCCTGGGCACGCTCTACCGCTACTTCCCCTCCAAGGTGCATCTCCTGGTCGCCACGATGCAGGACCAGTTGGAGCACATGCACGGCACGCTGCGGAAGAAGCCCCCGACGGGCGAGCGGGCGGCGGACCGTGTGGCGGAGACGCTGATGCGCGCCTTCCGTGCCCTCCAGCGCGAGCCGCATCTGGCGGACGCGATGGTCCGCGCCCTCACCTTCGCCGACCGCAGCGTCTCCCCGGAGGTCGACCAGGTCTCCCGTCAGACGACGGCGATCATCCTCGACTCGATGGGCCTGACCGATCCCACCCCCGAGCAGCTGTCCGCGGTCCGCGTCATCGAGCACACCTGGCACTCGGCACTCATCACCTGGCTGTCGGGCCGCGCGTCCATCGCCCAGGTGCGCATCGACATCGAGACGGTGTGCCGACTGATCGACGTGACGGATCCCCGGACACACGAATAGAACCCACGCGGCAGGACCCACGGGACAGGACCCGCGGGCGGCGAGGGCCACCCCTTCAGCCCCCGTCCCGCGCGCGACCTTCCTTCGCTCTTCCTTCGCTCCCCTCTCCGCCCCCTTCGCTCCCCTCTCCGCTCGCCGCTCCGCTCCCCTCGCTCATTCCTCCGGCGGGAACACCGCCTCCCCGCTGCCGGCCAGCGTGATCATGATCGCCTCCACCGGGCAGCTCTCCGCCGCCTCCAGCACCCGCTCGTTGGCGTCCGTGTCCGGGGCGACCGGATGGGACTGGCGCGCGGTGTCGAGCCGGAAGCCGTCGGGCGCATGGTGGATGCACTGGGCGGATCCGATGCACAGCGACCGGTCCACCTCGACGCGCCACCGGTCCCCCGCCCCCACGCCCGAACCCGAACCGGCCGGCGCGGGAGGTATCCCTACCCCCTTCACCCCTCCCATCCCGCCGGCAGGTGGATCATCTTGTGCTCGAGGTACTCGCCGAACCCCTCGGGCCCGAACTCCCGCCCCAGCCCGGAGTTCTTGTAGCCGCCGAACGGACCGAGCATGTCCAGGCTGAAGGTGTTCACCGAGTACGTCCCGGTACGGACCTGCCGCGCGACCTCGATGCCGTGCTCGACGTCGGCCGTCCACACGCTGCCGCTGAGCCCGTAGTCGGAGTCGTTCGCGATCTTCAGCGCCTCGGCCTCGTCGCCGTAGGGCAGGAGACAGATCACCGGGCCGAAGATCTCCTCGCGGGCGATCCGCATGGAGTTGTCGACGTCGCCGAACAGGGTCGGTTCCACGTACCAGCCACGCTCCAGACCCGCCGGACGCGCCCCGCCCGTGAGGATCTTGGCGCCCTCCTCCTGCCCGATCCGGATGTAGTCGAGGTTCCTGCGCTGCTGGCGCCGCGCGACCAGCGGACCGACCTGGGTCGCCGGGTCCAGCGGATCGCCCACGATCAGCGCGGCCGCCGCCGCCGCGAAGGCGTCCGCGAACTCGTCGTAACGCGAGCGGGGAAGGAGTATGCGGGTCTGGGCCACGCAGGCCTGCCCGTTGTTCATGAAGGCGGCCGAGACGATCCCGGGGACGGCCGTGGTGATGTCCGCGTCGGGCAGCACGACCGCCGCCGACTTGCCGCCGAGCTCCAGGGTCACGCGCGTCAGGTTCCGCGACGCAACCTCCATGACCCGCCTGCCGGCCGCGACGGAGCCCGTGAACGAGACCTTGTCGACTCCCGGATGCCCGACCATGTACTCGCTCACCTCCCGGTCCGCCGGCAGGATCGACAGCACGCCCTCCGGCAGCCCGGCCTCCCGCGCGATCTCGGCCAGCAGATACGCGTCCAGCGGCGACTCGGGCGACGGCTTCAGCACCACCGTGCAGCCGGTGAGCAGCGCGGGCGCGAGCTTGGCGGCGGCGACGAACTGCGGGACGTTCCAGGGGACGACGGCCGCGACCACCCCCACGGGCTCGCGCCGCACGAGGATCTTCCCGAGCACGCCGTCGCGCCGCTCCTCGTAGGTGAAGCCGCGCGCGACGGTGATCGCCGCGTCCCACACCATCATCGCGCCGAGGGCCTGCGCGAGGACGCTCCAGGAGTACGGGGAGCCGTTCTCCGAGGAGATCACCCGGGCGATCTCCTCGTGACGGAGCGCGATGCCGTCCTTGATGCGGGTCACGACGGCGATCCGCTCGTCGAGCGACAGCCGGGGCCAGGGCCCCTCGTCGAAGGCCCGCCGCGCCACGGCGACCGCCCGGTCCACGTCGGCCGTCGACGCGTGCGGCACCCGCCCGATGACCTCCTCGGTGTGCGGCGAGACCACCTCTATGACGTCCTTGCCCAGGGGGTCCATCAATTCCCCGCCGATGAACAGCTGTCCGTGTTCCACGAGCTCGGCCATGGCCACTGCCTGCCTTCGTCTACGTTTCTGACGGTGTTTCAGGAACTGATACCAGTTCTAGTTATAGTGGGCAATGGCCGTGTGACGGAGGGCAGATGAAGAGCAGTCCGAGCGAACCCACCACGTACGACCATGGCGGCGGCGTCCGCTCCCTGCGGGTGCCCATTCCGGACAACCCGTTGGGCCACACCCTGGTGTACGTCGTCGAGACCGAGCGCGGGCCGGTCCTGATCGACACGGGGTGGGACGACCCGGCGTCCTGGGACGCCCTGACCGCCGGACTGGGCGCGTGCGGCGTCTCCGTCGCGGAACTGCACGGCGTCGTGATCACCCACCACCATCCCGACCACCACGGACTGTCCGGCCAGGTGCGGGACGCCTCCGGGGCGTGGGTGGCGATGCACTCGGCGGACGCCTCGATCGTGCGGCGGACCCGGGAGACGCGCCCCGAGCGCTGGTACACGTACATGGCGGCCAAGCTCACGGCGGCCGGCGCGCCGGAGGAGCACATCGCCCCGCTCCGCAGGCCGCCCGCCCGCCGGCGCGCCTTCCCGGGCCTGGCGCCCGCCCTACCCGACCGTGAGATCGTCCCCGGCGAGTTCCTCGACCTCCCCGGCCGCCGCCTGCGCGCGATCTGGACCCCGGGCCACACCCCCGGCCATGTCTGCCTCCACCTGGAGGAGGACCACCCCTCACAACTCCCGGGACATGGACGCCTGTTCTCGGGCGACCATCTGCTGCCGGAGATCACCCCGCACATCGGTCTGTACGAGGATCCCGACGACGCCACCGTCACCGACCCCCTCGGCGACTACCTGGACTCCCTCGAACGGGTCGGCCGGCTCGCCCCCGCCGAGATCCTCCCGGCACACCAGCACACCTTCACCGACGCCCCATCCCGGGTACGGGAGTTGCTCACCCACCACGAGGACCGGCTCACCGGCCTCCTCACCCTGCTCGCCACTCCCCTCACCCCCTGGCAGCTCGCGGAACGCATGGAGTGGAACCGGCCGTGGGAGCGGATCGCCCACGGCTCACGGAACATCGCGGTCTCGGAGGCCGAGGCACATCTGCGGCACCTGGTGAAACAGGGGCGGGCGGAGGCGGTGACGGGCAGCGAGCCGGTGACGTACGTGACGGTGCAGCCCGCCGACGGGAGGGCTCCTAGCCCGTCAGTGATCTGATCAACTCGGCGGCCGGGCCGAGAAGTTCCGTCTCCTCCCGGCTCATCGTCGGGTTGGCCGCGCGCCGCCGCAGGGCCTCCGACAGACCCCCCTCGGTGAGGGCGGAGGGGTCGGCGAGCAGCGCGGTCAGCATCGCGCGGGCCGGGTCGGCGATCGGCTGGGCCGAGACGGCGACCTGGGCGAGGATCACCGCGGACATACCCCAGTCGAGCCCCGGTTCACCCTCCTCCGCGTTGCCCCAGTCGATGACCCGGGGGCCGTCGGGCGTGAGGATCACGTTGTCCGGGTGGAGGTCGAGGTGCAGGATGCGGGCGCCGGCCGACACCCGTCCCGGCAGGGCGTGCAGCTCGCGCAGCAGCCGGGCGAGGACGGCCCCCGCCTCCTCGGGGCCCAGCGTGCCCGCGGTGAACGCCTGGAGCATCGTCGGGCCGTCCAGCCGTTCCATGACCAGGTCGCCGCGCGAGCCCGTGGGCCGCACGGCGGGCGCGGGATAGCCGTGTGCGCGCACGTGGGCCATCACCGCCCCGAGGGCGGCCGAGTCCTCCCGGCCCTCCCGGTCGCGCCGCAGCACCCACGCCTCGTCGATCTCGTACACGTCCGCCGTGCGCCCCGAGCCGAGCAGTCGCCCCGTCACTGACATGAACATGAACCTACTCCGGCGCACAGCCACCCCTCAGGCGCTTCCTTACCTGCCGGTAGAGTGGCCGCGTCGTCATCACGCCCGTACGGGGGAAAGCCGGTGCAATTCCGGCGCTGACCCGCAACCGTGACAGCCGGATCGCCCGGTACGGGGCTGTGACCGGCTCACGTGCGTCAGCAAGCCCGCCGTCGCACGGCACCGTCGAGGTCACGGAGCCGAGCCGCCGGGATGTCCCGTGCTGCCCGGCTGCCCGACCTCCCCGACCGGGAGAGGCACCCGCCGATCATGAACATCCGCCGCAGCGCCGCGACCCTGGCCGCCGCCACCGTCGTGCTGGGTGCCGCCGTCCCCGCCGCCGCAGCCACCCCGTCCCCCGCCCCGTCGGTGGCGATACCCGACGGGCTGTACGGCACCGCCGATCCGACGTACGACGGCGTCTGGCGCCAGTCGCTGGCCCTGCTCGCGCAGCGGACCACGGGCGTCACCCCCGCCGACCGGGCCGTGGCCTGGCTGACCGGGCAGCAGTGCGCGAACGGCGCGTTCGCCGCCTTCCGCGCGGACACCGCCAAGCCGTGCGACGCCAAGCTGATGGTGGACACCAACAGCACGGCGTCGGCCGTCCAGGCACTGGCCGCGCTCGGCGGCCACGAGGCCGAGACGGAGAAGGCGGTCACCTGGCTGAAGTCCGTCCAGAACGCCGACGGCGGCTGGGGCTACACCGGCGGCGGGGCCAGCGACGCCAACTCGACCTCGGTGGTGGCGGGGGCGATGGCGGCGGCCGGACACCAGCCCGCGGCGGTGAAGAAGGCCGGGAAGTCGGCGTACGACGCCCTCGTGAAGCTTTCCCTTCCGTGCGACGAGACCGGCGGCGGCGCGTTCGCCTACCAGCCGGACAAGAAGGGTGCCCTGGCGGCAAACGCGGACGCGACGGCGGCTGGCGTGCTCGGCGTGCTCGGCAAGGGGTTCGTGACGACGGCCGGCAAGACGTCGGCGGACCACACGTGTGACCCCGCCGCCGCGCGCACCCCGGGCGGGCTCGCGCGCAACGGCGCGGGCTACCTCGCCGAGTCGGTCCGCGACACCGGCTACCTGAAGTCCGCCCTCCCCGGCGCCGAGGACCAGCCCGACTACGGCAACACCGCCGACGCCGTCGTCGCCCTCGCCGCGCAGGGGTGGACCGAGCAGGCGAAGAAGCCGCTCGCCTGGCTCGAGGAGAGCTCCGCGGCCTGGGCGAAGCAGAGCGGCCCCGCCGCCTATGCCCAACTCGTCTTCGCGGCCCACGCGATGGGTGCCGACCCCCGCCACTTCGGCGGCGCCGACCTGGTCGCCCAGCTCAACGCGACGGGGCCGGCCCCGCAGGCCACGACCAAGGCCACCGACCGGGCCGCCGAGTCCCAGGACAAGGACGACTCGGGTTCCGGTTACGGCGTCTGGTGGATCGTCGGCGTCTTCCTGGTCGCCGGTATCGGCATCGGGTTCCTGATCAGCGGCCGCGGCCGGAAGCAGCGGCAGCCGTGACGCGACGGTCCGCCGCCCTCGTCCTCGCAACGCTGCTGCTGACCCTGACCGGCACGGTTCAGTCGGCCGAGGCGGCCGGTTACCGCTACTGGTCCTTCTGGGACCGTGCCGGTGACCACTGGACGTACGCCACCCAGGGCCCCTCCACCGCCCGCCCCGCCGACGGCGACGTCCAGGGCTTCCGGTTCGCGGTGAGCGCGGACTCCCAGGACGCGTCGCGGCCGCGCGGCGCGGCCTCCTTCGCCGCGATCTGCGCGAAGACACCCGCGCGGGACGGCACGAAGCGGCTGGCCCTGGTCATCGACTTCGGCACGGCGGCGGACGCCCCGAGCGGCGAGGCCCCGCCGTCGCCCCGCACGGCCTGCGCCCGGGTCTCCCCCGACGCGACGACGGCCGAGGCCCTGGCCGCGGTCGCCAAACCCCTGCGCTACGACACGAACGCCCTGTTGTGCGCGATCGCGGGGTACCCGCGGACGGGCTGCGGCGAGCAGGTGTCCGGACCTGCGTCCGGGCAGGCGTCGGGGCAGGCGTCGGGGCAGGCGTCGGACAAGGACGAGCCGACGTCCGCCGCGAAGCCGGGACCGGAGACGGAAGCGGACGGCGGGCCGTCCGTGGGCCTGTACGCCGGCGCGGCGGCCGTGGCGGTACTGGGCGCGGCGGCGGTGTGGCAGGCCCGGCGGCGAGGACCGCGCGGGAATGGCTGACCGCCGCCCCCGCGCACGGCACTCCCCGCTGCACCCCGCCGCCTGGTGGTTCTGGGCCCTCGGCCTGGGCACCGCCGCCACCCGCACCACCAACCCGCTCCTCCTCGGTCTCCTGCTCACCGTGTCGGCGTACGTCGTCACCACCTGCCGCCCCGACACCCCCTGGTCCCGCTCCTACTCCGCGTTCCTCAAGCTCGCCCTCGCCGTCCTCGTCATCCGTCTTGTCTTCGTCGTGGCCCTGGGCTCCCCGATCCCGGGGACGCACGTGCTCGTCACGCTCCCCGAAGTCCCGCTCCCCCACTGGGCGCAGGGCATCCGGCTCGGTGGCGCGGTCACGGCCGAGGGCCTGCTCTTCGCGTTCTACGACGGCCTGAAACTGGCCACCCTGCTCGTCTGCGTGGGCGCCGCCAACGCCCTGGCCAGCCCCTCCCGCCTCCTCAAGACACTCCCGGGCGCCCTGTACGAGACCGGTGTGGCGGTGGTCGTGGCCCTCACCTTCGCCCCGAACCTGATCGCGGACGTCCACCGGCTGCGCGCCGCCCGCCGTCTGCGGGGCCGCCCCGACACGGGGTTGCGCGGCCTGCTCCAGGTGGGTCTGCCGGTCCTGGAAGGTGCTCTGGAACGCTCCGTGGCCCTGGCCGCGGCGATGGACGCCCGCGGCTACGGCCGTACCGCCGACGTCCCCGCCCCCGTCCGCCGGACGACCGCCGTCCTCACGCTCGGCGGTCTGCTCGGCGTCTGCGCGGGAACGTACGGCCTGCTCACCGCGGCGGGCGGCACGTACGGCCTGCCGGTGCTGCTCGCCGGAGTCGTCGGGGCCCTGGCCGGGCTGCGGCTGGGCGGCCGCCGTTCGCCGCGTACCCGTTACCGCCCGGACCGCTGGACCCCGCGGGCCTGTCTGGTCGCCGCCTCCGGCATCGCGGTCGCGGCCCTCCTCACGCTCGCCGCGTCCGCCGGCCCGGCGGCCCTGCACCCCGGAGTGGTCCCCCTCACCGCCCCCGCCCTCCCGCTCTGGCCCGCGGCGGCCGTACTCCTCGGTCTGCTGCCCGCGTTCCTCGCCCCCGAAAGCCCGTCGAGCCGGCCGAGCCCACTGAACCCACCGAGCCCACTGAACCCACCGATCCCGCTGAACCCACCGAGCCCGCCGGCCGATCCCAAGGAGCCGTCGTGATCCGCTTCGAGAACGTCTCCGTGACGTACGACGGCGCCGCCGAACCCGTCATCCAGGACGTCGACCTCACGGTCCCGGAGGGCGAACTCGTGCTCCTCGCGGGCCCGTCCGGCGTCGGCAAGTCGACGCTGCTCGGCACGGTGTCGGGTCTCGTCCCGCACTTCACCGGCGGCACCCTGCGCGGCCGCGTCACGGTCGACGGCCGCGACACCCGCACCCACAAGCCGCGTGAACTCGCCGACGTCGTGGGGACGGTGGGGCAGGATCCGCTCTCGCACTTCGTGACGGACACGGTCGAGGAAGAACTCGCCTACGGCATGGAGTCGTTGGGCCTGTCGCCGGAGGTGATGCGCCGCCGCGTCGAGGAGACCCTCGACCTGCTGGGCCTGGCCGCCCTGCGCGACCGCCCCATCGCCACCCTCTCCGGCGGCCAGCAGCAGCGGGTCGCGATCGGCTCGGTCCTCACCCCGCACCCGCGGGTCCTCGTCCTGGACGAGCCGACCTCCGCGCTCGACCCGGCGGCCGCCGAGGAGGTCCTCGCCGTGCTGCTCCGCCTCGTCCACGACCTCGGTACGACGGTGCTGCTGGCCGAACACCGCCTGGAACGCGTCCTGCAGTACGCCGACCAGGTCGCCCTGCTGCCCTCCCCCGGAGCGGCCCCGCTCCTCGGTACCCCGGCGGACGTCATGGCCGTGTCCCCGGTGTTCCCGCCGGTGGTGGACCTGGGCCGGCTGGCGGGCTGGTCCCCGCTGCCACTGACCGTGCGGGACGCCCGACGGCGCGCCGCCGACCTGCGGGAGCGGCTGGCGGGACGGGAAGCCACCCGAGAGGCGAGGGGCCTCGGGCTCCCGGTGACCGTCGCGTCCCTGCCCGGACAGGGGGCCCGGCCACAGGCCGCAGCGCCGCTCGAACCAGTGGCCACACAGGAGGCAGCCCCCCTGCCCCTCCCTGTCCCGGGCGCCCGGCACAACCCCTCCGCGCCGGAGCCGGATCACTCGGATCACTCGGATCATCCAAATCATCCAGATCACTCGGATCATCCGGACCGATCTCTTCCGTCAGCGCCCGAGCCGCCCCGATCGCGCTTCGCGGGCTTCCGCAGGAGCCGACCCACGTCCGCACCCGCGGCCCCGGCCTTCCCCGCCGAAGCCCGCTCCCTCTCCGTCCGCCGGTCCCGCGTCCAGGCACTGCGTGACGTGGACCTCGCTGTCGGGCCCGGCGAGACCGTCGCCCTCATGGGCCGCAACGGCGCCGGAAAGTCGACGCTGCTCAACACCTTCGTGGGCCTCGTCGAGCCGTCGGCGGGAACGGTCCACGTGGGCGGGCTCGTGCCGCACCGCACCCCGCCCCGGGACCTGGTCCGCCGCGTCGGGCTGGTCCCGCAGGAGCCGCGCGACCTGCTGTACGCCGACACGGTCGCCGCCGAGTGCGCGGCCGCCGACCGGGACGCGGGAGCCGCCCCCGGCAGCTGCCGCACCCTGGTCTCGGATCTCCTCCCCGGCATCACGGACGACACCCACCCCCGTGACCTCTCCGAAGGTCAGCGCCTGACCCTCGCGCTGGCCGTCGTCCTCACCGCCCGCCCGCCGCTCCTCCTCCTGGACGAGCCGACCCGGGGCCTGGACTACGCGGCGAAGGCGCGTCTGGTGGCCGTCCTGCGTGGTCTTGCCGCCGCCGGGCACGCGATCGTCCTGGCCACCCACGATGTGGAGCTGGCCGCGGAACTGGCCCACCGGGTGGTGCTGCTCGCGGAGGGCGAGGTGATCGCCGACGGCCCGACGGCGGAGGTGGTGGTCTCCTCCCCCTCCTTCGCCCCGCAGGTGACGAAGATCCTCGCCCCGCAGGAGTGGCTCACGGTCGCGCAGGTGCGTGAGGCGTTGCGGGAGGCGCTGCGATGACGATGCCCAGACGGCGTCCCGTACCTCTGGGTCCCCGTTCGCTCGCCGCGTTGGCGCTGGTCAGCACGGTCGGCGTGATCGCGTTCGGCTGGCCTTTCCTCGCCCCGCCCACCTCCGCGCTGAACGCGCACGCCCAGGACGCCCCCTGGCTGTTCGCGGGCCTGCTGGTGCTGCTGGTCGCGGTCGTGGCGGCGACGATCTCCGAGTCGGGTCTCGGCGCGAAGGCGGTGGCGATGCTGGGCGTGCTGGCGGCGACGGGCGCGGCCCTGCGTCCGATCGGCGCGGGGACTGCGGGCATCGAGCCGATGTTCTTCCTGATGGTGCTGAGCGGCCGGGTGCTCGGCCCGGGCTTCGGCTTCGTCCTCGGCTCGGTGACGATGTTCGCGTCCGCGCTGCTGACGGGCGGGGTGGGCCCGTGGATGCCGTTCCAGATGCTGGCGATGGGCTGGTTCACGATGGGCGCGGGGCTGCTGCCGGGCGCCGACCGGCTCCGTGGCCGTACGGAACTCGCGCTGCTCGCGGCCTACGGTTTCGTGGCCGCCTTCGCCTACGGCACGGCGATGAACATGGCCGGGTGGCCGTTCATGGGCGCGCTGGCCTCGGGTGTCGCCTTCGACCCGGACGGGACGGTCCCCGCGAACCTGGCCCGCTTCGCCGCGTACTGCGTGGCGACCTCGCTGGGCTGGGACCTGGGCAGGGCCGTGGTCACGGTCCTGCTGACCCTCACCCTCGGCCCGGCCGTGCTCAGGGCGCTACGCAGAGCCACCCGGCGCGCGGCCTTCGAGACCGCGGTCACATTCGAGGCCCCGGAGCAGGCTCCGAAGGGCCGTTGACCGGTGAACCACCCCACATGACTCACATCACCTACTACCTGACCTAGTCGGACAAATGGGACGCCATGCCCATGCCATAACGTGCCCTGACCTGGGCATTGAGAGCCAGCTCACATGAAGCGTCGACCCCCCGAGTACGACCACAACTAGCAAAAGGGGTCATTGCGGACGGGCCCCGATCCTGTTTCTCTGGATGACGTCGCACGGTGCCGACGAGCCCACGGGCCTCGGCGCCGCGGCATGCAGCCACCCACCGCAACCACACGGTGCGGCCCACGCACCGCGTGACTCCGGCATGCAAGCGACCGCAATCGTCCCCGAAGGAAAAGGTTCTCCGTGTCCGTCTCCGTCATCCGTCGCATCGCTTCCCCGAAGAAGGCCCTCACCGGCATCGCCGTGGCCGCCGCCACCGCGGGTATGGCGCTGTCCGCAGCCCCCGCCCACGCCGCGACGACCTCCTCCGCCTCCCAGGCCCAGGCGATCGCGCACAAGATGATCCCGAACGCGGCTCAGTACAAGGCCTTCTCCAACATCGTGAAGCACGAGAGCGGCTGGAACGTCAGCGCCACCAACGCCTCCTCCGGCGCCTACGGCCTCGTCCAGGCCCTGCCCGGCTCCAAGATGGCCTCGGCCGGTTCCGACTGGAAGAGCAACGCCAAGACCCAGATCAAGTGGGGTCTGGACTACATGAACTCCCGCTACGGCAGCCCGGTCGCCGCGTGGAACTTCTGGCAGGCCAACGGCTGGTACTGAGCCACCCCACCGCGCTGAACAAGCGCCCCCGTACCGTCGAAGGCGGCGGCCCCCGATCCCCGGGGCCGTCGCCTTCGGCGTTTCCTCACCTTCGGAAGTTCTCACCTTCGCGTGATCCACTGGCCCGATGACGACCGAGCCCACGCAGGCCGCCGAAACACGGGGCGCCCCCCTGGTCCCCGTCCTGCTCGCCCTGACAGTGGTCAGCGGCCTGATCGACGCGGTCAGCTACCTGGGCCTCGGCCACGTCTTCACCGCCAACATGACCGGCAACGTCGTCGTGCTGGGCTTCGCGGCGGCCGGCGCCCCGGGCTTCTCGGTCCCGCACACTGCGACCTCGCTGGGCTGCTTCCTGGTGGGCGCGGCGGTGGGCGGACGAGTCGCCCGTCGCCTTGGAACCGGCTCTCGCCGCAGATGGACGAGGGCGACCCTGGCGGCGGAGGCGGGACTGGTGGCCATCTCGGCCGCGGTGGCCTTCGCCGCGCCGGACCACGCCCCCGTCACCGTCTACTCGGTCATCGCCCTGACCGCCTTCGCGATGGGCCTGCGCAACGCGACCGTACGCAAACTCGGCGTGGCCGACCTCACGACCACCGTCCTGACGATGACCCTCACCGGTCTTGCCTCGGACTCCCGAGCAGGCGGCGGCGCGGGCGCCCGATCCCCCCGGCGTACGGCGTCGGTGATCGCCATGGTCGTCGGCGCGACGCTCGGCGCATGGCTGGTACTCCGCCATGGCATCGCCGTCCCGCTGCTGGTCGGGGCGGTGGTCGTGGCAGTGCTGGCACTGACGGCGTCCGGCCGGGAGTGAGAAGACGCGCGAAGAAGGCGGCGGCCCACGTCCTCCGGGGCCGCCGCCCCTTTCGCACCGACCCGCTTCAGCGATTCAGGTCGAGCACGGGCACACCGCGCCCTTCGTACGCTTTCGGATGCACGGTGGCGACGAGCGCGTCCGCACCCCACTCGGGCAGATGACGGGCAGCGTGGATCGCCGCACCGATCCCCGGCGACACGCCGTCGCGATGCAGTTGGGCCACCGCGAGCGCCGCAGAGTAGTCCAGATCGACGGTGTGCAGCACCTCCAACTGCCCGACGTGTTCGGCGATCCCGAGATACTCGCGGTCTGCCTCCAGGACCGAGAGCGTCGGGACCCACAGACGGGTCTCCGTCTCGAAGTGGGCCCGATGGACGAGCGCCGACACCTGTCGGTTGCCCGACAACGCCACCAGAGTCGGTGTGTCCAGGATCAGGTGGTGCAGGATCACGCCGCCTCACCCTGCTGCCGGGCGAACGCCTCCCTGAGCCTGCGCCCCATCGCCGCGCTTTCCTCGTCCCCCACCTCGACTCCGAAGTGCTCCGCCAGATACGCACGGGTCCGATCCGCCCGTTCCCGGCGCTCTTCCTCCGTCAGCGTCGACTCCGCGAAATCCTGCACCAGGGTCCGAATAGATGTCCCCCGGGACTCCGCGATCACCGCCAAGCGGTCCCGCACCTCGGCGGGCACCCGAATCATTGCGTCAGCCATGCCCGGAGTATACGTCGACGTATACTCATTCCGCGCTGACTCTCAGCTCCTTCACCCCGTTGATCCAGGCGGACCGCAGCCGACGCGGGTCCCCCACGAGCCTCAGGTCGGGCAGGGCATCGGCGATGGCGTTGAAGATGAGGTTGATCTCGAGCACGGCGAGCGACTTGCCGAGGCAGAAGTGAGGTCCGCCGCCGCCGAAGCCGAGGTGCGGATTCGGATCCCGGGTGACGTCGAACTCGTCGGGCCGCTCGAACACCTCGGGGTCGCGGTTGGCGGAGGAGTAGAAGAGCCCGACCCGGTCGCCCTTCCTGATCAGCTTCCCGCCGAGTTCGGTGTCCTGGGTGGCGGTCCGCTGGAAGGCGATGACGGGCGTGGCCCAGCGCACGATCTCCTCGGCGGCGGTGCCGGGCCGCTCGCGCTTGTACAACTCCCACTGCTCGGGATGGGTGAGGAAGGCGTGCATCCCGTGGGTCGTGGCGTTCCGGGTCGTCTCGTTCCCGGCCACGGCCAGCATCAGCACGAAGAACCCGAACTCGTCGGAGTTGAGGTTGCCCTCGTTCTCGGCGGCCACGAGCGTCGAGACGATGTCGTGAGCGGGGCACTGCTTCCGCTCGGCGGCCATGTTCATGGCGTACGCGAGAATCTCGGCGGCGGACTGATGCCCCACCTCCGCGGTGATGGCGAACTCGGGATCGTCATACCCGATCATCTTGTTGGACCAGTCGAAGATCTTGGAACGGTCCTCCTGGGGTACGCCGATCAGTTCGGCGATGGCCTGGAGGGGCAGCTCCGAGGCGACGGTCGTGACGAAGTCGAAGGAACCGTCCTGCGCACGGGCGCTCTCGACGATCGCCGTGGCCCGGTTGCGCAGCCGCTCCTCCAACGCCCGGATGGCCCGGGGCGTGAATCCGCGCTGCACGATCTGCCGCACCCGCGTGTGCTCCGGCGGATCCATGTTCAGCAGGATGAACCGCTGAGCGTCGATCGAATCCCGCTCGATGTGCTCGTTGAACCGGATGATCGCGGTGTTGAGGTAGGAGGAGAAGATCTCGGGGTGGGTCGAAACGTATTTCACGTCCGCGTGGCGGGTCACCGCCCAGTACCCCTCGTCCTGGAAGCCGGCGACATTGCCCGGCTGCGGGATCCAGCGGACCGGTTCGGCGACCCGCAGCTCGGCGAACTCCGGTAGGGGCACATGGTGTTGCAGCAGGTCGGGATCGGTGAAGTCGAACCCGTCGGGAAGCGCTGGACAGGGCATCGGCGGCTCCAGCCATCGGACGATGCCAGCTTCGTCGGCATCTGACGAGTCATCAGAAATAGACTGCCGTGAAGGTAGTTCAGGACCCTCGAGGCTGCAAGACCCTTGCGGTGACGCACATCACGTAAGCAGACTGCACACAGCGAAGAACTAGAACACGTACTAGTTCCGAAGGGATCCGCACCCATGGCCGCCGAACCCGTGATCGTGGAAGCAGTCCGCACCCCTATCGGCAAGCGCGGCGGCGCGCTCGCCAACCTGCACCCCGCCTACCTCCTGGGCGAGACCTACCGCGAACTACTCGGCCGCACCGGCATCCCCGCCGACGCCGTGGAACAGATAGTCGGCGGCACGGTGACCCACGCCGGCGAACAGTCCATGAACCCGGCCAGGACAGCATGGCTGACGATGGGCCTCCCTTACGAGACCGCGGCGACCACGGTCGACTGCCAGTGCGGCTCCTCGCAACAGGCCTCGCACATGGCGGCGAACATGATCGCGGCGGGCGTGATCGACGTGGGCATCAGCTGCGGAGTGGAAGCGATGTCCCGCGTCCCCCTCGGCTCGGGTTCGAAGCACGGCCCCGGGAAACCGTTCCCGGACGAGTGGAACGTGGACCTCCCGAACCAGTTCGAGGCGGCGGAACGCATCGCGCGCCACCGGGGGTTGAGCCGGGCGGACGTCGACGGCCTGGGCCTCCTCTCCCAGGAACGAGCGGCGGCGGCCTGGTCGGAGGAACGCTTCAAACGCGAGACCTTCGCCGTCCAGGTCCCGACCACGGAGGAGGAACAGGCGGCGGGCCAAGGCATGTGGCGTCTGGTGGACCGTGACGAGGGCCTGCGCGACACCTCCCTCGACGCCCTGTCCCGCCTGAAGCCGGTCATGCCGACGGCGATCCACACGGCCGGCAACTCGTCCCAGATCAGCGACGGCGCGGCGGCGATCATGTGGGCGTCTAAACGGATGGCTCGCGCCCTGAAGTTGAAGCCGAGGGCGAGGATCGTCGCCCAGGCGTTGGTGGGCGCGAACCCGCACTTCCACCTCGACGGCCCGATCGACGCGACCCGAGCCGTCCTCGGCAAGGCGGGCATGTCCCTGAAGGACATCGACCTCGTCGAGATCAACGAGGCCTTCGCGTCGGTGGTGTTGAGCTGGACGAAGGTCTTCGACCAGGACCTGTCGAAAGTCAACGTCAACGGCGGAGCGATAGCCCTCGGCCACCCCGTCGGCGCGACGGGCGCCCGCCTCATCACGACGGCCCTGCACGAACTGGAGCGCACGGACAAGGAGTTCGCCCTGATCACCATGTGCGCGGGCGGCGCACTGGCAACGGGGACGATCATTCAGCGCCTGTAGCGCCACCACCGGTCCAGGCAAGGAACGTCGAGAACGCGGCGGGCTCGATCGTGAGGATCGGGCAAAGTTCGTGACCGGCGACTTCAACGGCGACGGACGCGGCGACATCGCGGCCCTGCACCCGAAGCCGGACACCAGCCTGGAGATGCTGACCTTCCTTGGGCAGGCCAGTGGCGGCTTCGCCGCGCCGCTCCCCTCCTGGAATGTCGGAAAGAACGTCATGCACGGCACTTACATGACCCCGGAGGCGGGGGACTTCAACGGTGACGGCCGCGACGACGTCGCCATCTGGTACGCCTACCCCGACGGCACCACCAAGCTGTTCACCCTCACCGCCAACGTCCGTGGCGGCTTCAACAACCCCTTCGAGTCCTGGTCGGCGCCTTCTGGCACCTGGCTGCGCAGTCGCTGCAAGTTCACCACTGGTGACTTCAACGGCGACGGACGCGACGACATCGCCGTCTTCTACGGTCAGGGCGACGACACCATCCGCACCCACACGTTCCTCGCCGCCGTCACCGGAGGCTTCGGGAACCCGACGTCCTGGTGGTACACCGGCTCGCTCGACTGGGACAAGGCCACCCCGCACGCCGGTGGCTTCAGCGGCGACGGGCGCGACGACATCATGATCTGGTACGACTACGACGACGGTAGCGACAGGGTCTCCACCATGACCGCCGTATCCGACAAGGACCAGTTCGGCTCCGCCAAAGTCACCCTCGACGGCAAGAAGAGCTGGGACATCAAAGCGACCCAGCTGGCCACCGGCGACTTCAATGGTGATGGCTACGATGATCTAGCCGCCCTGCGCAAGCAGGACACCGCTGTCCAGACCTGGACCTGGAACTGGTCCGCCGTCGACGGGGCCTTCACGGGTGGCCTCGCAGGCTGGACCGCTCCCACCAGCAGCTACCCCTATGAACCGATGAAGCTGGTCACCCCCTACAACTGATCACACAGCCACCCGCGGGTCCGGGGCGCACGGTGCATCCGTTCGCCCCGTACTCTTTCCATCTTTGGTTCACGCCCCGGCCGAACGACAAAGGACCCCCTTGACCCCCACCCCGGCCCCCAACCGCGACCGGTTGCCCTCGCTCACCGGGTTGCGGTTCTGGGCGGCGCTGCTTGTTGTGCTGTATCACCTGTCTCGGCAGGTGGGGGCCGTGCCGGGGGTCAGTGAGGCGGTCTGGTACGGGCGTAGTGGCGTCACGTTCTTCTTCGTGCTGTCAGGGGTCGTGCTCGCCTGGACCTACGACGGCGCCGGGGTGTCCGCGCGGGTGTTTATGTGGCGGCGGTTCGCGCGGGTCTGGCCGATGCTCGCCGTCAGTGTCGGGGCGTCCGTCGGGGTCTGGTGGGCGCTCATGGGCCGGGCTGTCTCCCTCAAGGCGATCGCCGCGACCCTGCTGCTCGTGCACGCGTGGTTCCCGCAGCCTGTCATCTTCACCGGGGGCAACCCGGCCGCCTGGTCGCTCAGTGACGAGGCCTGGTTCTATCTGACCTTCCCTGTACTGCTGGCCGTGTTCGCGGGGCGGCGGGGCAGGGTGTGGGGCTGGACGGCGGTCGGCGTCAGCTGCGCGGCGCTGCTGCTGTGGCCCGCCCTCTCCGGGGCCTCGCCCACCACCCGCACCTGGGCGCTCGACTATCTGCCGCTGACCCGGTCTCTCCAGTTCGTGCTGGGTGTGGTGGCCGGGCTGGCTCTCAAGCGTGGGTGGCGGCCTCCCGTGTCGCTGCCGGTGGCCGTCGGGCTCGTCGTCGCCTGGCATCTCGTGCTGATTCCCTGGTCGAACGCCGTCCCGGACGCGGTCTGGTACAGCCCCTACTCCGCCTCGCAGCTGGTCTCCGCGCCCCTCTTCGCGGCCCTGATCTGCGCCGCCGCCCGCGCCGACCTCGACGGCAGGCGGACCGGGCTGGGCGGGGCCTGGATGATCAGGCTGGGGCACTGGTCGTTCGCCTGGTACCTCATCCACGAGATCGTGATCCGGGTGGCGGTGTTCGAGTGGGGCAAGCCCGCGCCCGGGAGCGAGACGTTCGTGTTCTGGGCGGGGGTACTGGTCGTCAGTCAGGCCTTCGCCGCCATCGCCTATCACTGCGTCGAGCATCCGGCCGAACGTCGGCTGCGGGGCCTGGTGGTCGCGCCCTCCGTGGACGCCTCAGCGCAGCGGAGTCGGAGTCGGACGGCCGCCTGAGCGGGCGCGGTAACGGGCGACCGTCCTCGAGAGAGCGACGATCAGCAGGCCCACGCCGATGATCAGGGAACCCACGGCGAGGAGCGCCAGGAGCACAAGTGTCGGGTTGACCCAGGCCGGAACGAGGTCGTACGAAGCGTTGCACTTGTTGTGCAGCGGGAAGACCTGCGACGGCTCGCGCCAGTGCTCCGCGCGGTAGTCGTCGTCGAACTTCTGGCCCTCCAGGAGCGTGCAGGTCTCCGCCACGTCCAGGCCGCCGGACCACGCTCCCCAGAACCACGTGAGGAACAGTCCCACGCACGACAGCGCCGAGAGCGTCAGCCAGTGGACCGGCGTCCGCCGCATGAACCTCGCACCCGCGTTCCCGCCCATCCCGCGTTCCCGCCCATCCCGTGGTTCACCATCCCGTGGTTCCCCCCGGTCCCGTGGTTCCCCCCCCGGTTCCGGGATTCCGCCTTCCCGTCGCTCCCCCTTCCCGTCGCTCCCCCTTCCCGTCATTCTCTCTTCCCGTCATTCTCTCTTCCCGTCATTCTCTCTTCCCGGCGATCAGAAGGGTCCCTTACTCCCAACTGCCGTCTGTACCATGCGCTTTGTCCTGTGTCCGCACCCGTGGGCCGGGGCGGCCTCGGGGAGGGGACCGGACATGCTGAGCGAAGCGTTGACCGTGGCTGCGGCCAGCGGGGGGATGGCCGTCGTGCAGGCGGCCGGGGCGGACGGTTGGGCCTGGTTCCGGGTGCGGTGCGCCCGGCTCGTCGGGCTGGGGGACGCCGACGCCGAGCGTGAGGCGCTGGACCGGCTCGATCGGACCGCGGCCGTGCTGGACGCCGTCGACGAGGGTGAGCGGGAACGGGTGCGGGCCGTGCACGCGGTGTTGTGGCAGGGGGAGTTCGCGTCGTTGATCGAGTCCCTCGGCGGGCCGGAGCGGGAGCGGCTCGTCGAGCAACTGGTGAGGCTGACCAGGGAGTTCGGCAGCAGCGACGGGCAGTCGCTCGGTGGCGCCGTCAGCGGCAACACCTTCCACGGGCCTACCGCCGTCCAGACCGGCGATCACAACCGGCAGGAGAACCACTTCGGGTCCGGGTCCGGGTCCAATTCCGGTTCCGGGTCCAATTCCGGTTCCGGGTCCAATTCCGGTTCCGGGTCCGGGTCCGGTAGATGACCGAACCCGGCGGCAGCGACTCCGTCTCCGGGAACTCCTTCCACGGCCCCACCGCCTTTCAGGCCGGGGATCACAACACCCAGAGCATCCATCACCACACAACCCACATCACCCCCGCGGCCACCGGCGCCGCGGACCCCCTCGACGCCGTCGCCGACGAACTCGCCCGGGTCGTAGGGGCGCAGTGGCAGGAGGAGGCCGGGCTGCGGCGGCTGCTGGAGCCGACGCCGCTGCCCGTGCGGTGGCGGGTGAGTGAGCGGAAGGTGGCGGGGCGGGTCGGCGGGGCCACTGCCGAGGGGGCGGCCCGGGCGCGGTTCGTTCCGTTGCCGGGACTCGGCCCGACCACCCGCGGTCAGCTCCGCGACGGCGGCGGGCTGCCCGAACTGCACGCCGTCTACGGCGGGTTGGCCTCCGGACGGCTGCTGGTCGTCGGGCCGCCGGCCGCCGGGAAGACCGCCGCCGTCGTGCTGCTGCTCCTCGACGCGCTCGCCCATCGGGCCGCGCGGATCGCGCCCGCCGACCGGTCCCGCGTGCCGGTGCCCGTACTGCTCTCCCTCGACGGGTGGAATCCGGGCGAGGACACCGCCACCGACTGGGCCGCCGACCGGCTCACCCGCGCGTACACCCTCTTCCATGGAAGGGGCGGACGCGCCCGCGCCCGGCAACTGCTCGAGCAGGGCCGTATCTCCCTCTTCCTCGACGGGCTCGACGAGGTCACCGGCAGACTGCGCGGGGCCATGGTCAGCGCACTGGAAACGGCGCCCTTCCGGCTGGTGCTGGTGTCACGGGCCAGGGAAGCCGTGCTCACCGCCAAGAAGGCCCGGCTGGGCGGTGCGCTCGCGGTGGAGATCCAGCCGGTCGGCGCCGCCGACGCCGCCGGGTATCTGCTGAACCGGCTGCCCTCCACACCGTCCCCCGCCTGGCGGGAACTCGCCGGGCGGCTCGTCGCCGAGACCGGCCCGCTCGCCGCCGCCCTCGCCGGCCCGCTCGCCATCGCCCTGCTGCGCGACGTCTACGGCGATGACGACCCCGTCGACGAGCTCCTCGACACCGCCCGCTTCCCCACCCCCTCCGCCGTCGAGAACCATCTCCTCGATCACGCGGTCGCAGCCGCCTACACCCGGCGCCCCGGACACCCCCGCCCCCGCTACTCCGCCCGGACGGCCGAGCGCACGCTCCGGTATGTGGCCGCCCGGCTCACCCGGGAGGGCACGCGCGATCTGCGCTGGTGGCACATACCCGGCTGGACGGGCCACCGGCCCCGGTTGATAGCCGTGTGGACGGTCTGCACGGTGGTGTGCGGGACACCCGGGGTGCTCATGGCCCGGAGCCTCGACCCGAGCCTTCTCGTGGTCGTGCTCGGGGCGCTCGCGGCGATCGGCGGCGGCTACGAGATCTCCCGCCGGGTCGCGGAACTCAACGTTGCGCAGCCCCTGTCGAGCGCGGGCCGGCGTGACATCTTCACGAGGCGGACGATCCTGTCCGGCGTCGGGCAGTGGCTGCTCGTGGGCACCATGCTCGACCTCCTGGTACCGCTGCTGAGCGACCCCGCTCCGCCATGGTGGCTCTGGTACCTGGTCACACTGCCGCTCGGTTTCAGCGAGGTGCTGGTCACGGGCCGGGGGTACGAGATCGTCTCCGGTGCTCCCGTCCTCTCGCTGGGCTCGGGGCGCCGCTACGACAAGGTGCGCGAGAGCTACGTCCGGCCCTCAGTGGTGGACACGCGGTCGGTGGGCCCGCTCGAGGTGTGGCGGCACCACATAGGGCTGCGCCTCTTCCTGGGGCTGCTCACCGGGTTCGCCCTCGCGCTGTACATCGGCCCGATCCTGGCGTGGACACGATCCCCGCTGCTGGGAGCGATGTTCGGGCTGACGGCCTTCGTGTGGACCGGCGCCACCTCGTGCCTGGCCGGAAACCTCGCCGTCGCCACCTCCCTCACCGCCGTACAGCTCCACCACGAGGAGGGCACCCCCGTACGGCTGGTGCACTTCCTGGAGGACGCCCGCCGCCGCAATCTGCTGCGGGCGACGGGCCCCGTCTACCAGTTCCGGCACGCACGGCTTCAGGAGCGGCTCGCCAGAGACAGATGACGCTGATCAACCGCTCGGCAACGGCTCCTTCTCGGCCCGCGTCGACTCGGCCGCCGTCACCGCCTTCGCCGTGGCGAACCTCGCCCGCGGTCCCATGAAGAGGTACGACAGGCCGAAGCCGCCGCAGACCACGGCCGCGCCGCCGGCCGCGTCCAGCAGCCAGTGGTTGCCGGTCGCCACGATCGCCGACACCGTGAAGAGCGGGTGCAGCAGGCCCAGCGCCTTCATCCACCACTTCGGGGCGACGATCGCGATGACCAGCCCGCACCACAGGGACCAGCCGAAGTGCAGGGACGGCATCGCCGCGTACTGGTTGGTCAGCGCCGTCAGCGTGCCGTAGTCCGGCTTGGAGAAGTCCTGGACGCCGTGGACCGTGTCGATGACTCCCAGGTTCGGCATCAGGCGGGGCGGGGCCAGCGGGTAGAGCCAGAAGCCGACCAGGGCCAGCAGGGTCGCGAAACCGAGGGAGGAGCGGGCCCAGCGGTAGTCGACCGGGCGGCGCCAGTAGAGGACGGCCAGCACCGACAGCGGGACCACGAAGTGGAAGGACTCGTAATAGAAGTCGAAGAAGTTCCGCAGCCACGCGACGTTGACGACCCCTTGGTTGGCCCAGTGCTCGATGTCCATGTGCAGGAATTGCTCGATGTCGAGGATCTGCCGGCCGTGCTCCTCCGCGCGCGACCGTCCGCCGGAGTTCGTACCGCCGGTCGCCGCCAGCCTGACCTGCTGGTACGCCGCGTATGTCACGCGCATCAGCAGGAGTTCGAGGAGGAGGTTCGGGCGGGTCGGCACCCGCTTCAGGAACGGAAGCAGTGGTACGTGCTTCCAGCGCGTCGGGACCGGCTCCGCGTGCTCCGCCGGAACGGGCGTGCGGTAGTACGGCGACGTGCGCGGCAGGAAGGGGAGGACCGTGGCCGCCGCGACGGCCGCGAGCAGTATCGCGTTGTCGCGCAGGGGGTACAGGGACGCCATGTGCGGCAGCAGCATCTTCGCCGGGAGGGTCGTCACCAGGACGACCGCCACCGGCCACACATAGCGGTCGGACGCGCGCTTGCCGACCCGCCCCACCACCGCCGGCAGCACCCAGAGCAGTTGGTGCTGCCAGGTCGTGGGCGAGACGACGATCGCCGCGCAGCCCGTGACGGCCACGGCCAGCAGCAGCTGGCCGTCGCGCGCGTAGCGGACCGCCCGGCGGACGCCGAGGACGGCCACGGCCGCGCCCAGCGAAAGGAACAGGCCGATCTCCAGCGGTCCGGAGAGGCCGAGGCGGAGCAGGGCGCCGTGCAGGGACTGGTTGGCGAGCGCGTCGGCCTCGCCGCCGAGACCGACGCCGGCCATGTGGTGCACCCAGTAGGTGTACGAGTCGTGCGGCATCGCCGCCCAGGCGAGCGCGGTCCCCACGGCGAACGAGGCGCCCGCGGCGGCCGCGGCGCGGCGGCGGCCGGTGAACCACAGCAGCGCGGCGAAGAGCAGGACGGTGGGCTGGAGGGCGGCCGCCAGGCCGATCAGCACGCCGGCGGGCCGCCAGTCCCGTACGACGAAACAGCCGAGCAGGACCAGCAGCACCGGGATGATGCTGGTCTGGCCGAGCCAGAGGGTGTTGCGCACGGGCAGCGACAGCATCAGCAGGCTGCTCGCGACCGGCGCGGCCAGCAGGGCCGTCCGTCTGTTGACCGGCTGGGGCAGGGCCCGGGCCATGACCAGGGCGAGGGCGGCGACCAGCACCAGGGTGCCGAAGGTCCAGCCCCAGCCCAGGGCCTGTTCGGCCGCTCTGGTGAGGGGCTTGAGGACGAGCCCGGTGAAGGGCGTGCCCGTGAAGCGCGTCGAGTCGTAGAGCGAACCGTTGACGTGCAGCACGCCGTCCGGTCCGACCCAGGTCTCCAGGTCCGTGAGGCGTTCTCCGCGTGGGGTGCCGAGGACGACGGCCACCTGGCGTACCGCGAGGACCGCCGCGACCAGCCAGAGGCCGAGGCGGGCCGCGCGCAGACGCACTCTCGCCGTGTCGCCCGCCGTCGCTCCGAATGCCTCCGCCGGTCGCCCGCTCTGCTCCGCATTCGCCACGCCTCGTCGGCCTCCAACCCCGTTGGTCCCACGCGTGCGGCGCGAGAGGTCTCCCACCGCACCCTATGAGGCTCGCACCGCCCCAGGACACAGACGCAGGCCACCCCCGCTTCACCTGATGTCCGCTGTCCTTTTGTCCGAAAGACGATAGTGGTCCCGCGGCCGTGCCGCTTCCACGGAGCGGTCTACAGGGTGGTTTACGGGGCGGTCTACGGGCGGGCCGGGGGCGGGAGTCGGGCCGGCCCCGGACCAGGCTCGGATCAGGTTCGGACCGCACTCGGATCAGGTTCGGATCAGGTTCCGACCGGACTTGGATCAGGTTCGGATCAATTTCCGACCGGACTCGGATCAGGTTCGGGCCGTACTCGGATCAGGTTCGGATCAGGTCTCGAACGGAACAGGGGCTGCAGCCGTACCGTCGTTGCCACCACAATGCGCGCTGGCGGGTACGGAGAGTGCTGGAGGGGATACGAGGCATGGTCGGTTTCCTGCGGGGACTGCGGGCGCGTCGGAAGCGGATACGCGGGCGGATCACAGCCGTGCTGCTGGCTCTGCTGGCGATTCAGCTCGGTTCGCTCTTCGCGCCTGCCTACGCCTGCGGCTGCGGTGCGCTGCTTCCGGGTGACCAGCGGCAGGTCGTGGTCGGCCGTGAGGTCTCCGTCGTGCGCTGGGACGGCGCGCAGGAACAGATCGTGATGCGTCTGACGGTCGACGGGGACGCCGAGCGGGCCGCCTGGATCATGCCCGTGCCGCACCGGGCGACGGTGGGGCTCGGCGACCCGGAGCTCTTCGACCAGCTGGCCAGGGCCACGGCCCCCGTGCACCGCACCCGGCACCACTTCTGGCCGCAGGACGGGGACTGGCCGCTGACCACGGGCGGTGACATGGCGGGGCCGCCGCCGCCCCGGGCCGTGCAGGGCGTCGGCGTGATCGGACGTGAGCGGCTCGGGCCGTTCGAGGTGGCCCGGCTCACCGCCACCGACCCCGGCGACCTGGACGACTGGCTGCGCAGCAACGACTTCACCCTCCCCGCCCGCCTCGAAACCGCGCTCCAGCCGTATGTCGCAATGCACTGGGAGTACGTGGCGGTCCGGCTGACCCCCGAGAGCGCCGGCACGGCGCTGCGCGGAGAGCTCGAGCCGCTGCACCTCACGTTCACCGCCGACTCCCTCGTCTACCCGATGCGGCTGTCCCGGCTGGCGGCCACACCGCAGTCGCTCGGCCTGTACGTCCTCGCCGCGCACCGCATGGAACCGGCCTCGCGGATCGGCGGCGAGCGGCCCCGGGTGACGTTCGCGGGGCCGGTGGGCAAGGTGACGGGGCCGCTGGCCGCGCTGGCGAAGGGCACGCCGTTCCTTACGGCCGTCGCCCAGGAGTTCCCGCGCCCCTCGGAGATCTCCGGGGACCACGAACTGCGCCGGGCGGCGACGGACACCGCGTTCCGGCAGGTGATCTACGAGGACCGGCTGCTCGCGCTGGCCGGGATCCCGGTGTGGCTGTTGACGGTCGTCGGCGGACTGGCCGTCCTGAACACGGCCGCGCTCGTCCTGGGAGTCCGCTGGGGCCGAGCCCGCCGAGCGACCCTGCCCCGCCCTCGCCACGCGTCGGGCCCCCACCCGCCGACCCCGACAGCCCCTACGGCCCCGACAGCCCCACCGCTTGCGACGGCAACCGTGCCGGGGACGACAGCAACCGTGCGGGGGTCTGCGGCAACCGCGCCGGGGACGACAGCAACCGTGCCGGGGCCGGCCGCGGGCGCCGGAATCTCGGCTTCGTCTGCGCCCACTCCGCCTCCCATGCCGATACGGCCGCCGTTCGTGGGGCGTACTCCTCCTGCTCCCGGTACTCCCCCTGAACCCGCACGGCCGCCCGTCCTTCCCGCCTCTTCCGTTCCTCCCGCCTCTTCCGTTCCTCCCGCCGATTCCGTACCTCCCGCCGATTCCGTCCTTCCCGTCTCCCCCCTCCCACCCAGGCCGGCCCTCCCGCCGAGGCCGCCCCTACCGCCCCGGACGCCGCAGATGCCTTCCGCGCGGCCCACTCCCCCCGCGCCACGGACGGCGCCTTCCGCGTCCTTCGCGCCTTCCGCCGCGCCCCCTGCGCCGAACGGCTGAAAGCCCCGGCGGGGGACCCGCGCGTCTCGACTTAGCATTCCTGACTAGACAAGCCGCCGGATATGTCAGGTACACGAGAGGCAGAGCGCATGAGCGAGTCGCAGGCCTGGGACGCCGTCGACGCCTACTTCACCGACCATCTCGCCCCGGACGACGAGGTGACGGCGGCCGCGCTGCGTGACAGCGAGGCCGCCGAACTGCCACACATCAACGTCACACCGAACCAGGGCAAACTGCTCCAGCTGTTCGCCGAGATCCAGGGGGCCCGGACAATCCTGGAGATCGGCACGCTCGGCGGATACAGCACGATCTGGCTGGCCCGCGCGCTACCGGCGGACGGCAGGCTGATCTCGCTGGAGTACGACCCCCTGCACGCGGAGGTCGCGACCCGCAACATCGCCCGCGCGGGCCTCGACAAGGTGGTCGAGGTGCGGGTCGGGCCGGCCCTGGAGTCGCTGCCCCTGCTGGCCGACGAGAACCCGCCCCCGTTCGACCTCGTCTTCATCGACGCCGACAAGGTCAACAACGCCCACTACCTGGAGTGGGCGCTGAAGCTCACGAGCGTGGGCAGTCTGATCGTCGTCGACAACGTCGTACGGGGCGGCCGGGTCGTGGACGCGGACAGCGACGCGGGGGACGTGCTCGGCACCCGCGCCGCGATCGAACTGATCGGCTCGCACCCGAGGCTCAGCGGCACGGCGATCCAGACCGTGGGGGCGAAGGGCTACGACGGCTTCGCGCTGGCGCGCGTGCTGGCCTAGCCGCGGAGCCTTCCCCGTCACACCTCGTGGTAGAAGCCCACGTTGACGCTGCGCGGCCCGGTGCGGTCGAGGACGATGATCTCGCCGGAGCCGCCGCGCGCCAGCGGCAGGGTCCCGCCGTAGACGAGCGGCTGCGCGTACGCGCCGGAGACCAGCCGCACCTCGGAGGACGGCTCGTCCTGCGAGCCGCGCAGCCAGGAGACCTGCCAGACGCCCTCGGGGCCGCACAGGAACTCCAGATGCACCCGGGAGACGAACAGCCAGTCCTCGGGGGTCGCGAGGCGACACACGGACTTGTCACGGCCCACCCGAAGCACGGCACCCGGGTCGCTGGGCGAGTCGGCCATCAGCATGCCGGCCGTGGCGCCCTCTTCCGTCCCCGAGACGGTGGCCATGGTGAGTTCGAGCACGTGCGCTCCCCTTGAGGTGTCTTTGACATGCCTGTCGGCGTCCTGGGTCCTAAGTGTGCTTGTACAGCGGGCGCATGATAAATCGCCCGGCCCCGCCGCGTCCGGCACAATGGACGCATGACCGAGCGAAAGCCACCTGGTGTCCCTTTCGAGTCCTGGGTCGACAAGCAGATCCGAGATGCGGAGCAGCGCGGCGAGTTCGCGCAACTCCCGGGCACGGGAAAGCCGTTGCCGGAGATCACGGACACCGCGTACGACGAACTCTGGTGGATCAAGCGGAAGATGGCCCGTGAGGGTCTCTCCGTCCTGCCACCGGCGCTCGCCCTGCGCAAGGAGGCGGAGGACGCGCTCGCGGCGGCTCACGCGGCGCCTTCGGAACGCCTCGTCCGGAAGATCGTCACGGACGTCAACGTGAAACTGCGCGACATGATGTTCAAGCCGCCGCCCGGCCCCCCGCTGGGGATGCAGCCGTACGACGTCGAAGCGGTCGTACGGGAGTGGCGGGAGCGCCGGGCGGCGGCTGGAGAAACTGCTGGGGCGGATGGGGCGGACAGGGCCGCTGGGGCCGGAGGAGCCGGGGCGTCAGAGGTGTAGCAGCCGCTCCGTCAGTTCGCGGTAGTCCCGCAGGGCCAGGCGGAGCTGCTCGGTGTCGATGTCCCTCATGGCCGTCGCCGCGTGGTCCTTGCCGTCCTTGCCGTCCTTGGCGCCCTCCGCCGACTGCCAGGAACCGCGCAGGGTACGGCGTCGCCGGTCGACGGCGTCGGTGAAGCGTGCGGCGAGTTCCTCCAGGACCTGGTCGGCCTCCGAGACGGCGTCCCGCGGAGCGTCGACGAACCCGACGACCGCGTGTCGCATGCGTGAGGCGATGCGGTCGCACTCGTCGACCGGCAGGAGCGACGCGCCGTGGCCGCCGGGCTCGGCGGCCGCTGTCGTCGGTACCCGGCCGGCGACGGTGTCGACCGCGCCCGGCTCCCGGTGCCGGGGCGATGCCCCGTCCTGGTCGGAGTCGCGGAGTGCGTCGGTGTCCCGTTCGGCGCCGGCCGCCCGGCCGCGTGCCGCTCCGGCGCCGGCCGTGTCGGCGTCCGCTGCGAGCGGCGTCGGCTCCCCCACGGCTGTCGTGGCGCGGGACTCGGCCGACGTCGGGCCCTTCTCGCCCGGCAGGAGACGCCCGCCGGAGGAGCCGCCCCGGCCGGCCGACACGGCGTCGCCGGACCGTACGGCCTCACCGGCTGAACCGGTCGTATTGGTGGCACCGGTCGCGGTGGCACCGGTGGCACCGGTGGCGCCGGTCGAGGCGCCGGTGCCACGAAGCCCGGCAGCGCTGGACCGCCTCGCCTCGGCGGACCGTGCGGCCTCGTCGGCGGGTACGGCCTCGCCGCGCTTCACGGCGCCGGTGCGGTCGTCCGCCGGTCGGCGGCTCTCCGGGTCGGCGGCCGTGCCCGGTGTCACGTCCGGTGACGCGTTCGGAGTGATGTTCGGTGTGTTGTTCGGGGTCAGGTCAGACATGGGGGTCAGCCCTCCTTCGCCTGGTGGCGGTGGAAACCGCGCGGCAGGCGGTGGCCGGAGCCGGAGCCGTCCTGGCTCACGCTCTCCCGGCGCTCCTGCGCGCGCGCCCGGCCGGACTCGTGGTGGGCCGAGCCGAGCAGGTCGTCGAAGAGGGCGCGGGCCTCGACCATGGCGGCCCGCATGTCCTCGGTGTTGGGTGCGCGGCCGTCACCCGGGCCGGGCGTGCCCGGCGTTCCGGAGAGGCCTGCCGTGCTCGTGTCGTGCGTACCGTCGCCGTTGACGCGGACCCGTGCGACGCGGTGGACGCGTCGGTAGCCGTGGACATGGTGCGGGTGGTGGACGGAGAGTGCGCCGAGCT
Source organism: Streptomyces sp. NPDC060000 (assembly GCF_042737375.1). Taxonomy (NCBI): domain Bacteria; kingdom Bacillati; phylum Actinomycetota; class Actinomycetes; order Kitasatosporales; family Streptomycetaceae; genus Streptomyces; species Streptomyces sp. NPDC060000. The sequence goes on along the minus strand of NZ_JBHWUU010000030.1, from coordinate 9,819 downwards.
GCTCCTCGTACTGGCCGCCGTCCGGGAAGCCCCGGGCGCCCGCGACCTCGGCGAGCAGCTGGTCGGCCTCGGTGACCGCCTCCCGGGGCGAGTCGACGAACCGCTCCTGAGCGGCCGTCCAACGGGCCTCGAACCGCTCGCGCTCGGCGGGCTCCAGCGGGCGCTCGCGCAGCCCGCCGTGCCGCTCCACGAGGGTGTCGAGCTCCCGCTCGGCAGCCTTGACGTCTCCGTCGTGGCGGGCCACGGCCCGGTCGTACTCGGGCCCGAAGCGGCGCTTCAGACCGTGTCCGCCGTGCGAGCCGCGGGCCCGCACGGCCAGGACGGCCGCGACGGCGACGATGGCCGCCACGACCACGATCAGAGCGATGATCACTCCTGTGGACATGCCTTGCCTTCCGGTGTGTCGGCCCCACGGGCCGGGTTACGTTCCGTGTTGCCCGGACGGCCCCGCCCAAACGGACCGCGCATTGTCCACCCATATTCGGTTGCGCGCCCGCCGGGCCGGCTTCGGACAATGGCCCGCATGACGACGTCGCCGGCTTGGACCATCACCGCCGAACCCTTCGACGCCCCGGACTCCCTCGCGCTCTGGCGGGCCTACTACACCGAGGTCAGCGACCGCTACTACCTGCTGCACGAGGGACGCCGGACCGGCCCGGTCGAGCTGGAGCGGGAGATCGCCGCCCAGACCGGCGCCGAACTCGCGCCGCCCGGCGGCCGGTTGCTCGTCGGGCGGTACGGCGGTGAGCCGGCCGGCAGCGCGGGCGTACGGCTGCTGGACGCGGCCACGGCGGAACTCACCCGGGTGTTCGTCCTGAAGGGGCTGCGCGGCAAGGGAGGCGCGGCGCTCCTTGTCCGCACGGCCGAGGACGCCGCCCGAGCGCTCGGCGCCACCCGGATGATCCTCGACACCCGCGGTGACCTGGTCGAGGCCCGTGCCCTGTACGCCCGGCTGGGCTACGCGGAGACCGAGCCGCACAACGCGGACCCGTACGCCGACCACTGGTTCGGCAAGTCGCTTCAGCCGGTGGTCAGTTGAGCCGGTGGTCGGGCATCACCCGTCCGCCGTAGGGCTGTTCCCGGTCCGAGCCGCACAACTCGCTGTTCAGCTCCTTGACCAGCTGAACCAGGTCGGTGGGCCGGTTGGGCCCCCACCAGTCGCCGAGCAGCTCGGCCAGGGACTCCTCACGGGCGTCGGCGAGCCGTTCGGCGACCTCGCGGCCCTCGTCGGTCAGGGCCATGGCGAGGCCTTCGCGCATGGCGAGTCCGCGCCCCTCGACCTGCCGGGCGGCCTCGACGATCATCGGCAGCGGGACGGTCGTACGGTCGGCCAGCATCGCCGGCTCGACACTGCCGCAGCGTCTGATCCGCAGCAGCAGCCAGCTCGACGCCGGAAGGAGGTCCTGGCCGGCCCGGTCACTGATCTTCCGGTAGATCTCGCGGCGGCCCTGGCGGGTGCCGAGGACGGACAGCGCCCGGCACACCTCGTCGTACGAGGACCGTTCCACCGGGTTGCTGGCGAGGGTCTCCGTCACGTCGGGCGCGGTGACCGAGCCGCGCAGCGGGTCCTCCTTGAGGAACCACGCCAGGACGAAGCCGAGAAGGGCGACGGGTGCGGCGTACAGGAAGACGTCGGTGATGGCCGAGGCGTACGCGTGCAGGGCCTGCGGTCGCAGGGCGGACGGCAGCTCGGGGATACCGCGCGGGTCGGACTCCAGTCCGCCGACCGAGACCCCGGACGGGAGTCGCACGCCCCGGAATGCCTCCGTGAGCTTGTCAGCGAGGCGGCCCGCGAAGACCGTCCCGAAGATCGCGACGCCGAAGGAGGCTCCGATCGAGCGGAAGAAGGTGGCGCCGGAGGTGGCGACGCCGAGATCCTCGTACGCGACGGCGTTCTGCACGATCAGCACCAGCACCTGCATGACCAGGCCGAGGCCGAGGCCGAAGACGAAGAAGCAGGCACTCATCCCGGCCGTGGAACTGTGCTCGTCGAGCCGGTGCAGGAGGAGCAGGCCCAGGGTGGTGACGCCGGTGCCGGCGATCGGGAACACCTTCCAGCGGCCGGTGCGGCTGACGATCTGCCCGGAGACGGTGGACGACAGCAGCAGGCCCGCCACCATCGGCAGCATGTGCACACCGGACAGGGTCGGCGAGACGCCCCGCACCACCTGGAGGAAGGTCGGCAGGTACGTCATCGCGCCGAACATCGCGAAGCCGACGATGAAGCTGATCACGGCGGAGAGGGTGAAGGTGCGGATGCGGAACAGCTTGAGCGGGAGCACCGGTTCGGCCGCCCGCCGCTCCACCGACACGAACGCCACGGCCAGCAGCACGCCCAGCACCGCCAGGCCGATGATCTGCGGCGAGCCCCAGTCCCAGGTGGTGCCGCCGAGGGAGGCCACGAGGACCAGGCAGGTGGCGACCGCCGCGATGAGGAAGGTGCCGAGGTAGTCGATGATGACGTGCTTCGTGGCCCTGCGCGGGATGTGCAGGACCGTCGCGATGACGGCGAGGGCCACGACGCCGACGGGCAGGTTGACGTAGAAGACCCAGCGCCAGCTCAGGTGCTCCGTGAACAGACCGCCGAGCAGTGGGCCGAGGACGCTCGTGGCGCCGAACACCGCCCCGAACAGGCCCTGGTAGCGGCCACGTTCACGTGGCGGGACGATGTCGCCGACGATCGCCATCGACAGCACCATCAGACCACCGCCGCCCAGTCCCTGGAGCGCCCGGAAGCCGATCAGCTGCGGCATGTTTTGCGCCATTCCGCACAGCGCCGAACCGATCAGGAAGATGACGATCGCGGTCTGGAACAGTCTTTTGCGTCCGTACTGGTCACCGAGTTTGCCCCAGAGCGGGGTCGCGGCCGTCGAGGCCAGCAGGTAGGCGGTGACCACCCATGACAGGTGCTCCATACCACCGAGCTCGCTGACGATCGTGGGCAGGGCGGTCGACACGATCGTCTGGTCCAGGGCGGCGAGGAGCATGCCGAGCAGGAGGGCGCCGATCGAGACGAGAACGTTTCCGGACACGTGTTCCTCACGTGGATCCGCCGCCCTGCTGCGCGCGTCCAAGACCATGGATGCCTCCTGAGCCTCCGGTGACCCTTTCCATCGTGATCGGTGTGACCCGTTATGGCCTCTCGAGTCCTCTTGCGCCCTGACGGAATCCGACATTCCGGGGGCCGCTAGCAGCGAGGTGTGTGGAGGATCTGCATAATCTCTGGAGTTTGAACGGGGAGGGACGAACACGTGATCGATCCGACGGGGCATGAGGGGCGCCAGGGGCAGCAGGGACTGCCGTGCCCGGAGTGCGGAGCGCTGCGCGCGCTCGACAACACCCCGTCATGCTCCTGCGCCCGGCGCGCCTCCGAGAACCTGCGCGAGACGCGCACTACGGAGGCGGCCGCCGCGGAGGACTTCGATCCGTTGCGGATACGCCCCTACGTCGAGTTCGGCGCCGAGGCCGGAACAGAGCCCGGGAGCGAGTTCGGAAGCGAGTTCGGAAGCGCACCCGCGGGCGACTTCCGGGGTGCGACCCCGCCGGGCGAGTACGGGAACTCGACCCCGAGCGAGTACGGAAGCTCGACCGCGGGCGGCTTCGGCAGGGCGACCGTGGGCGAGCCCGGTGGCGGCTACCCGGGCGGCGCGACGGGTTCGGCGTGGCGGGCAACCCCCTCCGCCGGTGCGGCCGACGTGACCACACCCCTGCCGACCGACGTGACCATGCCGCTGCCGGCTGTTCCGACCGCCCCGGCCGATCCGGACATGCCGGGCAGTCCGAACGTACCGACCGTGCCGGTGGACGCGACGATGCCGCTGCGCGCCGTGGACGCCGCCCCCGCCGGTCCGGCGCCGGACATGACGGCCGCACTGTCCACTCCCCTGGCGCCGTCCGCCTCCGAACCCAGCACCACCGACCTGAGCCTGTTCGAGGCGGCGGACGTGGGCGCCGTCGGCCCCGGCGACGAGGAACCGCACCGCCCGCGCCGACGCCGCACGCTGCTGGTCGCGACGACCGCCGCCGTCGTGGCCGTGGTGACGGCCGCCGGGTTCGCCTCCGGGCTGTTCTCGTACGAGAAGCCGACGCGCGACGGGGCCGCTCCCGAGGACGTGCGGGCGGCCGTGCCCGACGCCTCGACCAGCGCGCCCTCGGCATCGGTCTCGGCGAGCCGCTCCGCGTCCCCGTCGGCCTCCGAGGCTCCGCCGTCACCCTCCGAGAGCGAGAGCCCTTCGCCCTCCGCCTCGGAGTCGAGCGCCTCGCCGTCGGCGTCCCCGTCGGCCGAGGCCGGGCAGACGGCCACGCCGACCGCCCGGGTGACCGGCTCCCTGGCACCCGGCAAGGGGGCCGACAACCAGGACGACCCCACCGAGGCGGTCGTCCTGCGGCGCGGCGACAAGGGTGCCGAGGTGACCGAACTCCAACTGCGCCTGCACCAGTTGTTCCTCTACAGCGGCGAGGCAGACGGCACGTTCACCGGCGAGGTCGAGGACGCGCTGCGCAACTACCAGTGGTCCCGGGGTACGACGGACGACGGCCTGGGCGTGTACGGGCAGCTGACCCGAACCCGCCTGGAATCGGAGACGACGGAACCGTAGGAAGGGCCCCGCCTCACTCCACGTGGATCCGGACCCCGGACTCCGTCGTCTCCACACGGATCTGCCGCAGGTCCTGGACCACCGCGTCGGGGTCGTGCGCGGTCGCCCGCGGGCCGACGCCCACGACCCGCATTCCGGCGGCGCGGCCGGCCGTTATGCCCGCCCCCGAGTCCTCGAACACCACGCACTCGGCCGGGGCGATCCCCAGCTCGGCCGCGCCCTTCAGGAAGCCCTCGGGGTCCGGCTTGCTCGCGCCCACCGACTCGGCGGTGACGCGCACGTCCGGGAGCGCAAGTCCCGCCGCGGCCATTCGGGCCGTCGACAGCGGGACGTCCGCCGAGGTGACCAGCGCGTGCGGGACGCCCCGCAGGGAGGCGAGGAACTCCGGCGCGCCGGGCACCGGCACGACGCCGTCCATGTCGGCGGTCTCCTCCGCCAGCAGCCGCGCGTTGTCCTCGAAGTTCAGGTGGCTGGGCCGACTGGGCAGCAGCACGGCCATGGAGGCGTGCCCCTGGCGGCCGTGGACGACCTTCATCACCTCGTCGCCGTCGAGCCCGTGCGCGTCGGCCCAGCGCCGCCAGACCCGCTCGACGACGGCGTCGGAATTCACGAGGGTGCCGTCCATGTCGAGCAGCAGGGCGCGGGCGGTCAGGACGGGCATGAGCGACTCCAGGTAGGAAGAGACAAGGCGGCCCCGCCCGCCGGTCAGGGAAAACGAGCGGGAGCCACTTTGTTTCTCCACGGTACAAAACAACCCCGGTCCACCGCCACCCGGGACGGAGCGCTCCGAAGAGCATTCACCCGCCGTTCACCGCCCGGTCGGGCGCGGGGGCGGGCGCAGGGGCGGACTCGACGTCGGCCTCGGCGTCGAGCTCAGCCGGCGATCGCCTCCCACAGGCTCCACACCCCGAGCGCCAGCATCAGCAGCGCCGCGATCCGCGTGATCAGCTTCAGCGGCACCCGCTTCATCAGCGCCTTTCCGCCGACGATGCCGAGTCCGGCCACCGCCCACAGGGCCAGCACCGCACCCAGCCCGACGGACAGCGGATCGTCGTAGCGGGCGGCGAGGTTCGCCGTCATGATCTGGGTGAGATCGCCGAACTCGGCGACGAGGATCAGCATGAAGCCCGCGCCCGCGACCTTCCAGAAGGACTGGTCCTCAGGCCGCCGGATCTCCTCCTCGCCCTCGTCCTTCTTCAGCAGCAGCACCGCCGCGCCACCGAGGAACAGGACACCGGTCAGCGCGTGCACGAGCTGCTGCGGGAGCAGGGTCAGCACACTGCCCGCCGCGACGGCCAGCACGACATGCAGCGTGAAGGCGGCGGCGACCCCGGCGAAGACGTACGAGGCGCGGTAGCGGGTGCCGAGGACGAGGCCGGCGAGCGCGGTCTTGTCCGGCAGCTCGGCCAGGAAGACGACGCCGAAGACGAGCGCCGTCACGGTGATGCTGATCAAGGTTCCTCAATCGGTCGGGGCCGCCCCACCGAGAGTCCTGAAGGTCAGGAAGACGCTTCGGGAAAGAAGACACCTCGGCACGGCAGCACACATGTCATCCGTGCCGAGGGGCACGGATGTGCACTGCTTGCCGAAGGTCTCGCTGGCCGACCCCTGACGGGCCTGCCTCCGGGCGCCGGCTCAGACGAGCTGAGCAGTATGTCGACGGTCCGGCGAAGAGCTACTCCCCTTCTGCGTCTCCCATTGTACGAGATCGTTCTGCCATAAACCTTGTCGTGTCATGTACGCGTCACTAACTTCTAACCGGACGCACACCTCCCCGCAATGTGCGGCCGCGAGCATTCCCTCGCTCGCGCTCCAACACCCCGCCTCCCCCATGGAGTTCGCATGTCGAAGTTCTACGCGCGTGGACGGCTGAGCATACTCGCCGCCCTCACCGGCCTCATAGCCTCGGTCGGGCTTCTCAACGGCCCGACCGCCTCCGCCGCGCTCCCCACCCCGGTCAGCGCCGCCACCGCCCGCACCTACCTCGCCTCCCTCACCGTGAAGACCGAGAACCGCACGGGCTACGACCGCGACCTCTTTCCCACCTGGATCACCATCAGCGGCACGTGCAACACGCGTGAGTACATCCTCAAGCGGGACGGTTCGAACGTCGTCACCAACTCCGCCTGCACCGCCACCAGCGGCAGCTGGTACTCCCCGTACGACGGCGCCACCTGGACCGCCGCATCCGACCTCGACATCGACCACCTGGTCCCGCTCGCCGAGGCCTGGGACTCCGGGGCCAGCGCCTGGACCACCGCCCAGCGCCAGGGCTTCGCCAACGACGTCACCCGCCCGCAGCTGATCGCCGTCACGGACAACGTGAACCAGTCCAAGAGCGACCAGGACCCGGCCGAGTGGATGCCGTCGGTCACCTCGTACCGCTGCACCTACGTCCGCGCCTGGGTGCAGGTGAAGTACTACTACAACCTCTCGGTGGACTCCGCCGAGAAGAGCGCGCTCACCAGCTACCTCGCGAGCTGCTGATCGACTCGTGACCGCAGGATCTCGCCACTCCCCTCCGTCGTTCCGTACCGTACGGGGCGACGGAGGAGAGTGATCGTGTGACCGGACTGCGGCTGGGACCGCTGCTGAGATACGCCGACGGCTCGACGGCGACCGTCTGGGTCGAGGCGAGCCGCCCGTGCACCGCGGAGGTGCGCTGCGCGGACGGCGCCCGCGGCACCGCCGGCACCTTCCAGGTGGCGGGCCACCACTACGCCCTGGTCCCGGTGACGGGCCTGACGGCGGGCACGGCCACGGCGTACGAGGTGTTCCTCGACGGCACCCGGGTGTGGCCACTGCCCGACTCCCGCTTCCCGCCCTCCGAGATCCGCACCCCCGCCGCGGTCGACGCAGACCGCGACACCGGGGACGGGGACGGCGCCGGGGACGGGGACGGGATCCGGGTGGCGTTCGGGTCCTGCCGCTGGGCGGCGCCCCCGGCCGGCGGACACGACCCCGTGGGCCCCGACGCCCTGGACAGCCTGGCCTCCCGCCTCGCCGCGGATCCGGCGGCCGAACGGCCCGACGTACTGCTGCTGCTGGGCGACCAGGTGTACGCCGACGAGGTCTCCGACGCGACCCGGGAGCGGATCGCCACCCGCCGCGGCCTCGCCGATCCACCGGGCGCCGAGATCGCGGACTTCGAGGAGTACACCTGGCTCTACTACGAGTCCTGGCTCGACCCCGAGGTGCGCTGGCTGCTGTCCACCGTGCCCAGCTGCATGGTCTTCGACGACCATGACGTGATCGACGACTGGAACACCTCCGCCTCCTGGCTGGCCGACATGCGGGCCACCGCCTGGTGGCGCGAGCGGCTGCTGAGCGGCCTGATGTCGTACTGGGTGTACCAGCACCTCGGAAACCTGGCCCCCGCCGAGCTGGCCGCCGACCCGCTCTACGCCGCCGTACGCGAGGCCCCCGACGCCACCGACGAACTGCGCGCCTTCGCCTCCCGCGCCGACACCGACCCGGCGTCCGTGCGGTGGAGCTACCGGCGCGACTTCGGGCGGGTACGGCTGCTGATGGTCGACAGCAGGGCGGCGCGGGTCCTCGACGAGGACGGGCGCTCGATGCTCCACCCGGGCGAACAGGCCTGGCTGCGCGAACAGACCCTCGACGGGCCCGGCTCCTACGACCACCTCCTGATCGGCACCTCGCTGCCCTGGCTGCTGCCGCACCTGGTGCACGACGCCGAGGCGTGGGACGCGGCCCTGTGCCGGGGCGAGCGCGGGGCGCGCTGGGCCCGCATGGGGGAGAAGATACGGCGCGGGGCGGATCTGGAGCACTGGGCGGCCTTTCCGGAGTCCTTCGCCGCGCTGGCGGAGCTGATCGCGGAGGCGGGGTCAGGGGCGGGGGCACCGGCGAGCGTGCTCGTGCTCTCCGGGGACGTGCACCACGCGTACCTGGCCGAGCCGCGCTGGCACGAGGGGCCCGGCCCCGACGCGCGGGTGCTCCAGCTCACCTGCTCCCCCGTCCACAACTCCGTTCCCGCGTCGATCCGGGTGGGCTTCCGCTTCGGCTGGAGCGCCGTGGCCCGGGCGCTCGGCCGCCGTCTGCGCCGGCACGGCCGCTGCCCCAGGCCGCCGGTCGACTGGCGGAAGAGGGGCGGGCCGTGGTTCGGCAACCAGCTCATGTTCCTGACCCTGCGCGGGCGTTCGGCCCGGCTGCGGCTGGAGCAGGCGCGGGGGGACGGGGCGCTGACGACGGTCGAGGAGTCCGACCTGACTCCCTGAGGCGGGCCCCGGTGCCCCGGGGCCCGGCGCCCGCGTTGACGTCCTCGCCGACGGCCGTCCCCACGCGGTGGACGGCCATGTGACCGGCGGACCGGACGTGCGCACGCAGCCGCACATCACCTGATGGGCCATCAAGCCCGCCTGCGCACATGGCAGTTCGCTTCCGGCATGCCCCCAGGGGCATGCACCGGCTCACCGCGCGGCGGGCCGTCGCCCAGGGTGGATTCGGTCACGTTCTCGGATGCGGACCCGGTGGCGAGAACAGCTCTCCGTGCGCCGATCAGCGAGGTCGAACCCGTACGGCGCCCCGAACGGAATCCCGGTCGGCACCCCGGAGGGGACCTGAGCCATGGCTAAAAGTTGAACTTGCAAGCATCGATCAGGTCCGCCTAACGTGTGTCGCTCATTCGGTACCGCCGCCCCCACCGGCCGGTCCTTCCCCCATCCGGGACCGGCCAGACCGACACCGAAGGAGCACCCCCCACCATGTCCGCTCGCCTCAACACCGCACAGCCGTACGCGGTCGGCCTCTTCCGCATCGTCGTAGGCCTGCTCTTCGCCTGCCACGGCGCGGCCTCGCTCTTCGGCGTCCTCGGCGGCGCCTCGGGCACCGACGGCGGCACGCTCGACGCCGGCACCTGGCCCGGCTGGTACGCGGCCGTGATCCAGCTGGTCTGCGGCACCCTGGTGCTGCTCGGCCTCGGTACCCGGGCCGCCGCGCTCCTGGCCTCGGGTTCCATGGCGTACGCCTACTTCGACGTGCACCAGCCGAACGCCCTGTGGCCGATGCAGAACGGCGGCGAGGCCTCCGCGATGTTCTGCTGGGCCTTCCTGCTGCTGGTGTTCACCGGTTCCGGCGCTCTCGGCCTGGACCGTCTGTTCGCCGGCCGCGCGGCCGGCGAGCGGGAGCCCGCGGCGCGCAAGACCACGGTTTCCGCCTGACCCGGTTCGAACGGCACCGCGATCCGCGGTCACCCGGGCCC